>JAKPIR010000133.1 GCA_029549705.1 Pseudomonadota bacterium
GAGCGTTTTAGAAGATGACGAACGCATCCATATTGAACACATGCTCAATAGAGATGATACTTCTGACATGCAAAAACTTCCCTTCAGTGTGCCATATGATGAGTTAGAGGTAAACGCAGCACAACTACACACACGAAAAATTGCCGAAGTTTTGCAATTTCAACAAGATAGAACCACATTGACTAGCCAACTTTTTGAACAGTCTTCACTTAACACTCAAATTGAGCAAGCAAAATTAGTCGATGCGCACGCGCCAAATATGGCATTAAAAGATAAATACATCTTTGTGTGTGCGCCAATTTCACTTAATGTGGCTTTTGAAAAAGACTATTATTTATTGTGCTTACAAAGTGTAGCCTTATCTACAATACGCTATTTACCCAAAGCACCTGCATGGTTAGAAACGCTTAACCCAAAACACTTGGAGGCTGCTGAGTTATTAAGCCAAAACCTTAGTTTATATGCATGGCTCTCGTTTAAATTTCCACAGATATTTATTGAAGGCGATGCCGTGCCTGCACTGAGAAAAAGCATTAGCCGCTATATTGAAAATGCGTTACTCACACAATCAGGCTACGGCGAAACCAGCCGAGAAGCTGAAGTTAAATTTTTAAGGTAAAGGTCAATTCTGCCGCACTTAAACCGCTGCAATATAGGCCGCCATATCTGCCTCATAATAAGTTTTAACGTTATTACGGCCAGATTTTTTCGCGTGATAAAGCGCTTGGTCAGCGCGCTCGATTAATTTTTCAATCGTGTCACCTACCTGATAATAGGCTAAACCAAATGACGAAGTTACTTTTACTGACTGACCTTGAAGTTTGTAGGGTTGCGCCGCGACGGCATCGCATAGACGCTGAATAATCGCTTTAGCTTCTAATTCTTTGGTTTTTGGTAGCATAATCAACAATTCTTCACCGCCAAATCGCGCCACGGTATCCACTTGACGCAATTGTTCTTTCAACATTTTTGAAAAACCACGCAACACCAAATCACCTGCCGGATGCCCATAACGGTCATTGATTGATTTGAAGTGGTCAATATCCGCCAGCACCAGCACAAAATCGTCCGGGCGGCGACGCAGTTCAGCAAAGACTTTTTCAAGGTAGGTCATAGCATGTCGACGGTTAAAGACCTGCGTCAATTCATCATTGGTAGCCAACATGCGTAGCCGCTCCTGCGCAATCACTAACGCTTCATTTTTCTTCACCAAATCGAGATTTGCGCGTTGTACGTTGGCTTTGATACGATTTAACTCATCGATATAGCGTTTGTTTAATAATTGACTTTCTACTTGTGATAACACGTGTTTTTTATTGGTTTTACCAAATATCGCGCTCGCACCAGCTAACAACAGCGCTGCCACAAACCACCAATAATAATGTGTTAAGTCAGTAGCAAAATAAATGAGCATGGAGGCAATAATAGGTGTTACGAATGTCAACATACCTGTTGAAGAAGCTGACATGACGACAGCTGAATAAGCCACCAGTACGCAAAGCATATTGAGCACCAGACTTTCATTGCCGTTCAAATCACCAGTTTTTAACAAAAAGAAGCAAGCTGAACCCCAAGCCAAGCCCGATAAGGCTTGCAAAACAAGATGCCAGTTTTCAAATTTTGCTAATGATGCCGCATCAAATTCCGGATTAAAAAAATTGTACGCGTAGTATTTAATTGCTGCAGTAATAAAAACGAATGAAAACCAAAGTGCTAGCATTGTTTTATCTACTGACGGCATGGAAATAACCGTCAGAAAAGCCAATGAAATCATACTTGAAACGGTGCCCGTGCGAACATCTTTGAGATAGCTCTCAAAGATGCTTAAATTGAACTGATGAATGGTGTCTTCTGTTGCCATGGAATTGTGTGTTTATTTAAATTGTTATTAATTGTTAATTTAGGTAAAGCATGAGTCATGCCAACTTCGTAACCACTTGGAATATTTTTTCGCGCCTTAAAAAAATAGATGATGTTGAAGCGAAAAAAATGCGCTTGATAGAATGCGCTTGATAGATAGCTTAAAGGCTAAAAAACAATAGCCCCAATCACCCTAAATTTACTCTTGGGCGATTTTAGTTTTGGCTAATGCGGGGTTGGTTGAAAAATACTTTTTAATGCCTGACAAAATGGAATTCACTAATCTATCCTGGTAGGCATCGTCGTTGAGTTTACGCTCTTCTTCAGGGTTACTGATAAAAGCAGTTTCAATAAGTATGGAAGGAATATCAGGCGATTTTAAAACGGCAAACCCCGCCTGCTCAACGCGTTTTGCGTGTAATTTATTGATTTCACCAATTTGCGTCAACACGGCTTTACCCAATTTCAAGCTATCATTAATCGTGGCTGTTTGTGATAAATCCAGTAGTGTTTTGGCTAACACTGGGTCTTTGCCTCCCAAACTCACGCCGCCGATTAAGTCCGATTCATTTTCCTTTTTAGCCAAATAACGCGCACCAGCACTGGTTGCGCCCTTTTCAGAAAGCGCAAAGACAGAAGAGCCACGCGCTGCTGGATTGGTAAACGCATCCGCATGGATAGATAAAAACAAGTCAGCCTGCAACTTTCTTGCCTTAATCACCCGGTCGTGTAGAGGAATAAAATAATCGCCATCACGCGTCAATATTGCCCGCATGTTGGGTTCAGCATCAATTTTTTCTTTTAGCTTTTTGGCAATCAGTAAAGTCACATCTTTTTCACGACTGCCACTGGCACCAATGGCACCTGGGTCTTCACCACCGTGACCAGGGTCAATCGCAATGGTGATTTGCCGAAATGCCGGATTGTCAGGTTTATTCACACTGGGTTTATAAGTGTCAGGCTTTGTTGCATCAGGGCGCGCAGTTGCAACTTGTTTATTGTCACCGATACTGGCACTGGCCTTATCTGACTTTGCCACGTCAGACCCTGATGTCGTATCAGGAAGTTTGTTTTGCTCGGCAATCTGCGCGCTATCAGTCGCTGGCGCATTTTCCGTGATGGGCGGCACTTCAACAGCATCTGTTGGATTGGGTAGCGCCTCGGTCGCCACTTGCGCATCAGCGACTGGTTGTGACGCTGTTTCAGACACGCCTGCCTGCGTCTCAGCATTGGTCGCCGCATCGCGCGCTGCCAGCATCGCCATTAAGGGGTCATGCAAAGGATAAATATCCAATACTAAGCGATGGTTGTAATCACCCGTTGGTTTCAAGGTAAACGCGCTTGGTTTTGAAACATCTTTTAAATCAACCACTAAGCGGACTACATTTTGCTGAAAACGCGCTACGCGGATTTGTTTGATGTAAGGGTCTGTCGGTAGCACGCGATCGTTGGTAGATTTAATAATCTGATTGAATTCAACATTTTCAATATCCAAAACAACACGTTCAGGGTTGCTAATCACTTGCATTTTATAAACAAACGGTTTGTTAGACTCAAGCGTGATGCGGGTAAAATCCTGTGCTGGCCAAACACGTGATGCAATAATTTTATTTTCTGCGTGTGCAAGATTAGCCAATGCCAGCATCAAGCACAGCATCACATAAACGCTGATGCGCCTAAACGTACGCATTAAGGTTTGCCTTGTGTATGGTTGGAATGTGAAAAAATGGCTTGTAAACATTGTTGTCCTAATTCGGAATGCGCAACAACTTGTATTTTGCGCCCGATAGATTGTATTGAAAATACAATGTCGATATCAGGCGTTGGCAATACATGTTGCGCTTTTTCTGGCCACTCAATTATACACACGCTATGCGCATTAAAATAGTCTCTAAACCCCGCTGCATCCCATTCTTCTTCATCATTAAATCGATATAAGTCAAAATGATACAATGGATACCTAGAGTTTGCTTGAAGTTCAACTTCGTACATCTCAACCAAGGTATAGGTTGGGCTTTTCACTTTACCGACATAACCCAACGCATGCAATATACCGCGCACCAGCGTAGTTTTGCCAGCGCCTAAGTCGCCATGCAAATAGATGACTAAATTTGGCACCAGCGCTTTGGCTAAAAGCGCTGAAAACTGCAACGTCGCTGCCTCGTCGCGCAATTCGAGTGTAAAATCATGCTCCATGACGACGCACCCTATTGACTTTAAACACTTGAGCGCTGAAATTAAGCGCTGGGGAAAAGCATTGGGATTGAGTGACATCGGCATCACCGACACACAATTGCAAACGGCTGAAACTGAACACCAAGCGTGGATTAACAAAGGTTTTCATGGTGACATGGATTATATGGCAAAACATGGCACGAAGCGAACCCGCCCTGCGGAATTAGTGCCTAATACTCTACGGATAATTTCAGCACGTCTTGATTATTTACCACCGCAAGCGGCAGATAGTGAAGCAATTCTGCAGACGCCAAACCAAGCGTTTATTTCGCGCTATGCACTAGGGCGCGACTACCACAAAGTCCTGCGAAAAAAGCTGCAAAAGCTTTGCGATACCATACAAGAAGCGTTGGTGAATGATTCAGCTAACGCTTTTGAATATCGGGTATTCACCGATAGTGCCCCAGTGCTAGAAGTGGCGCTTGCAGAAAAATCTGGTCTTGGCTGGCGCGGAAAACACACGCTTTTAATTAACAAGAACCACGGTTCATGGTTTTTTTTGGGTGAAATCTACACCAATTTACCGCTCATTCCTGATCCGCCGGCTACCAATCATTGCGGCACCTGCACAAGTTGTATGGAGGTTTGTCCTACACAGGCGATCACGGCTCCTTACGAAGTCGATGCCAGACGCTGCATCTCTTACTTAACCATCGAACTGAAAACATCCATTCCAGAAGAATTCAGGCCACTTATCGGCAACCGTATTTATGGCTGCGATGATTGCCAACTCACCTGCCCTTGGAATAAATTTGCACAAGTCACGCCAGAGCCTGATTTTGCCATCAAACATGGGTTAGATTCGATTACCTTAGTGGAATGTTTTTTATGGGATGAAATGACTTTTAAAGCAAAAATGGCTGGCAGCGCTATTTACCGCATTGGCTACACGCAGTGGTTACGCAATGTGGCCGTTGGTTTGGGTAACGCCACCACTTGCCCAGAAGTCATTGATGCATTAAAGACGCGCGAATTCGATGAAAATGCGCTGGTACGTGAGCATGTAACGTGGGCTTTGCAACAGCATCAAAAATGTTAAATTTACACCGAGAAAAAAATAATGCTCTGGAAGCCTTGTAAATAAAGGCTTCCAGAGCATCGAAAAAGGTTGCCATCTAAAAATAGCCCGATTTTCTTATTTTTTTAGCGATAAAACGCTAGCTTAAACTGGCCAGCATGGCTGCCCCCAGCATGCCCGCCTGATCATGCGCGGTTGAAATACTTACTTTAATTTTTCCGCGTAGCACAGGGATTAAATCGGCCTCAAGGCGCGCAAAAAACGTTTTCTGCATGAGTGGCCACGCGCCAGTTAAGCCACCGCCAATCACCACATTTTTCACATCTACCACTTTTAAAATGCTGGCCAGTGCCTGCGCCAAGGTATTTGCTGCCAGCGCATAAGCTGCAATGGCGTGAGGGTCGCCATTTTTTGCTAATTGCGCAATTTCCAACGCACTCAACTGCTGCTGTGTTGCGTGCAAATAGGTAGCAGCCACGCCACTTGCAGAGGCATACTGCTCCATACAACCTAAATTACCGCAGCCACATAACCTGCCGTTTGGCACAACGATAATATGACCAACTTCCATTGCCACACCATGCGCGCCCAAATGTAAGTCGCCGTTGGCATCAATCATGCCGCCGCCAACGCCTGTGCCCAAGCCTAAATAAATCAGCCCGCCGACAGGTTGTGCGGCCAGGCAATATTCGCCATACGCCGCCGCATTCGCATCATTTTCAACCACAACTTTTTTGCCCAAGCGCTGAGATAAGTTCGCCGCAAGATTGACCTCCTTTAAACCGGCTAAATTCGGGGATTGCGCAATGATTTTCGTCACAGGGTCAATAAAACCCGGAAAACCAATGCCAATGGCTGCAATATCCGCGTGCTTGGTCTGCACAGCACGAATGGCATTTTCTGTCATATTAAGTATTTGCTGCCAGGCCACTTTAGGGGAGTGTTTTTGGCAAATCGTTGAAAAATCTGCCTGAAAGCGGCTTTCATCGATGAGGTTTAGGCCATCAAAAATACCGATGCGCAAATTGGTACCGCCAACATCAATGCCCATTAACAACGCCATGCACTAGCTCCGTTTACTCTGCTTAATGGCGCGTTTAATATTTTTTTGCTGCTCAGCTGACAACTGCTGCCATTGAAAACGCCAATGCCAGTTGCCGGAACACGTGCCTGGGGTG
>JAKPIR010000142.1 GCA_029549705.1 Pseudomonadota bacterium
GGGCTAATCAGAGGGTAATTTACTTTGGTGAAGCAAGATACGAGAAAAATGAAGATGCTCAAAAAAGTAAACGTATTGCCCAAGTTTTTTCATTAGTAGAGCAGTACTTTCCAACACAGAAGATACGGTGTGGATTAGGTAGTTCAAATACTTTTAATCAAGAATGCATTCGTAATGACAATGCAAAAATTCTGTTAGCTAAAAAAGGGAGTGAAAAATGACTATCAATATTACACAGGGCAATAAAGTTGCAAATGACTGGTTAACTAAATTGGTGCTTGATGCTAATGGGCAACCGTTAGTGAATACAAATTACCAAGATATTCCGTACTACAAATACACCCCTCTTTATCATGACAATATATCGCATGTAAATGGTACGTCACCAGTCGTAAACAACCCTTATGGTAGCACCGTTGATTTGAACAAAATGAATGTAGCTCTAAATCAGTGGTTGAATGTAATTAGCTATTTAGGTACAAAAAATGTGTGTAAATGGGGTCAGACCACTTTTTCATGACCTGCCCCCTGAAAGCGGTCCAATTTTAGGTTAGCAAAGTCCGTTTAAAAATCATTGTGCATGCCTTAGTTTTTGCGCATAAATAGCTGGCGGAATCCGACCAAAGCTACTATGAGGTCTCACTTCGTTGTAATCCTTACGCCAATCAGCAATTGCTTTTCTAGCCTGCGAGAGTGTCTCAAACCATTGCTCGTTTAAACACTCATCGCGGAATTTACCATTAAACGATTCAATATAGGCATTCTGCGTTGGTTTGCCTGGCTGTATCAGTAAATGTTCAATCCCGTTGGTATTCATCCAGCCCATAAATACCCGACTGGTAAACTCTGGACCACCGTCTGTTCTAATTGCTTGCGGAAAGCCTCTAAATCTAGCGGCCTGCTCCAATATCCTCGTCACATATAAGCCACTAATGCCATGATCTACTGCAATATCAATGCATTCATGCGTCTTGTCGTCCGCAATGGTTAAACATTTAAGCTTCCTGCCGTTTGCAAGACTGTCCATTACAAAGTCGATGCTCCAGACCTGATTAGGGCCATGAGGAATCAGTAATTCTGCACGCTCCGTAATAGGCCGTTTAATCTTCTTACGGCGCTTCACACTGAGTTTCTGTTCTGTATACAAGCGATAAACACGCTTGTGATTTACCTCTACGCCTTGCATTCGCAGCAGATCATGAATGCGCCGATAACCAAACCGGCGACGTTCGTACGCAAGCATTTTAATTCGTGCGCGTAACTCAGTTGTGTGATGAGAAACTTTGGGATGCTCGCGCCAACTGGATCTGGATAACCCCACCAAGCGACAGGCTCGACGTTCTGACATCATTTCAGCATCAAGGATGCGCTGTATGCCATCACGTTTCGCTTGTGGGGTTAGCGCTTTACCCCAAAAGCCACCTTGAGTGCTGCCATATCTAAATGCGCTTCAGCCAATAACTTTTTAAGGTCTGTGTTCTCACGTTCAAGCGCACGAAGGCGCTGTGCTTCAGTAGCCTCCATACCGCCAAATTTGGCACGCCACTTGTAAAACGTTGCATCACTAAACCCACCGCGTCGGCAAATATCTGCGACTGGGGATCCTGCTTCCGCTTCCTTCAAAAATCCAATAATCTGTTCTTCGGTAAATCTGCTCTTCTTCATTATTTCCACTCCATTGAGTGGACTTTACTAACTTTTAATTGGTATGGCAAACGGGGAGCAGGTCATTCAGACCCATTTTTACCCATCTTCTTTGCCCCCACCCTGCGAGCCTTTATTTATGAGGCCTGCAGGGCAGCAAAAATCTCTCGGGGTCAAATTTAGGTTTTTAATTGAAGCTTTAAGAGTATTTCCGCTTGTTTTCACGCAAACGTTTTGGCCGAACACTGCGCTCTAATTGTTCGCCGCGCACAGTGGTGATTGGTTTATTTGATAGCGGCTGCCATGCAGGAATCAAGCAATCTTTGCCACTGCCAATCAAATCTTCTCGCCCCATTTTTTTCAGCGCTTCACGTAGCATTGGCCAATTATTCGGGTCGTGGTAGCGAATAAAGGCTTTGTGAAGTTTACGCACGTTGCCTGCTTTTGGAATCGGCACGTTTTCAGAATCTGCCGTCACTTTACGTAGCGGATTTTTGCCAGAATGATACATGGCGGTTGCCATCGCCATGGGCGTGGGAGTAAATGTTTGCACCTGGTCGAGCTTGAAATCGTATTTTTTTAGCCAAAGCGCTAAATTGAGCATGTCTTGGTCAGTGGTACCTGGGTGTGCGGCAATAAAGTAAGGAATCAGATATTGCTTTTTGCCGGCTTCTGCACTGAATTTTTCGAACATGGCTTTAAATTCATCATAAGCATCCATGCCCGGTTTCATCATTTTGCTTAAGACGTTTTCCTCAGAATGCTCTGGGGCAATTTTGAGGTAACCGCCAACATGATGCTGCACGAGTTCCTTAACATATTCTGGCGACTTCACTGCTAAATCGTAACGCACGCCAGAGCCAATCAAGATTTTTTTCACGCCTTTAATCGCGCGCGCTTTACGATAAAGCTGAATAAGCGCACTGTGGTCGGTATTCAAATTATCGCAAACACCGGGATAAACACAGCTCAACTTGCGGCAATTTTTCTCAATTTCCTCACTCTTACACGCAATGCGGTACATATTGGCTGTCGGGCCGCCAAGGTCTGAAATCACGCCGGTAAAGCCATCCACTTTATCGCGGATTTCTTCGACTTCTTTGAGAATGCTCGCTTCGCTACGGCTTTGAATAATACGGCCTTCATGCTCGGTAATACTGCAAAACGTGCAGCCGCCAAAGCAGCCGCGCATAATATTGACACTAAACCGTATCATTTCCCAAGCAGGAATTTTGGCATTTTTATAAATGGGATGTGGTGCACGCGCGTATGGCAAGTCGTACACATAATCCATCTCTTTTGTGGTGAGCGGAATCGGCGGCGGATTGAGCCATACTTCGCGGTCACCATGCTTTTGCACTAACGCGCGGGCATTGCCAGGGTTAGCCTCTAAATGCAGCACACGCGAGGCATGGGCGTACATCACTGGATTGTTTGCTACTTCTTCATACGACGGCAAGCGCACCACTTGCGTTGTTCTATCAGCTTTTGCTGCTTTTAATCTTACATTAGGCACCATTTCAATCGGCTTTGTCCCCGCAGGCAATGCTGATGGTGTGGAATCGGTAGCACAACTGGCATCTGTCTTACCCAATTTCATCTCATATGGGTCAACGTGCCTTTCCACCACGCCCGGGCGATCTAACTTGGTACTTTCAATCTCGCTCCACCCATCGGGGATCGCTTTTCGCAAGAATGCCGTGCCGCGTATATCTTGAATGTCGCTGACTTTTTCACCTTTTGCAATACGGTGGCTTAGTTCGACCAGCGCGCGCTCGGCGTTGCCATACAGTAAAATATCCGCTTTT
>JAKPIR010000145.1 GCA_029549705.1 Pseudomonadota bacterium
TTCAGGAATTGTTAGCCGACATTGCCTTTACCGAGAAAAAACCGCAAGAGGCACTGAGCTATTACGACAAAGCCATCAAAATGCAGCCCGATTACTTTAAGCCGCACATTCAAAGCGGCATCGCGCTGTTCAACATGGGCAAAAAAGCGGAGGCTGAACCATTTTTAAAACGCGCCAATGAACTATTACCCACCGCGCCGGGCCACGCTCTGCTTGGCCAGATTGCCGAGGATCGTGGTGATATCGATGGCGCGTTACAGCATTATTCAGTCGCCGCAGGTTCAAATTCCGACATTGGCAAAGACGCCATGGCGCGCGGTGTACGCATAGATTTACCGCGTAACCCCAGCAAATACCTGCAATCTGGGGCGGTGGCCGATAATTCTGGCAATTTGTTTGCAGTAGTGCAAAACAATACCGATGTGCCTGTTGGCCGCGTGCAAGTGCGCGTGGTGAAATATGATGCAAAAACTGGCCGCGCAGTTGCACAAAGCGCACCCATGACGATTTCTGGCGGTGTAGCACCAGGTAAGCGCAATCAAGTTGCGATAGGCCAAAAAGTCGCCACGCCACAAGAAGCGCAGCTTTACAAAGTGGTGGTGGAAGCGGCGGAGTTGGCCAAATAATACGCGCGTCATGTGTATGCAAAATTGCTTAATTTTTAGGCAATTTTTGCACCAACCTTTTTTGATGCTCTGTAAGCCTTGTAAATAAAGGCTTACAGAGCATTATTTTTTGTTCGAGTGATTTTTAAGCTGTTTTTATTGCCAATCCCAAAAATAACGTCATACCTGCGAAGGCTGGTATCTAGTCAGGGTGAAGTCCACGAATGGCGGTTTCATACGACAAAGCTAGTATTCACGGCGCCTGGATTCCAGCCTTCGCTGGAATGACGATATGAAGCTTGAAATGTTATTGATCAAAATACTGCCGCTATTTAGAAAACTAGCTATAAAGATCAAATTTTGCTGTTTTTTGCCATTGCACTACGCTAAGGCAAGGCGCTGAAATGCGCTGTTTTAAGTAGGCTAAATTTTCTTCAAACATCGGCATATTAGGCTCAATTTGATTGGCGACCCAACCAGCTAAGTTTAAACCTCGCGCTTGAATCGCTTCTACTGTAAGCAAAGCGTGGTTGATGCAACCCAACTTCATACCCACGACCAAAATAATGGGGATATTCAATTGCACGGCTAAATCTGCCAATGTTTGCGTGGCGTTTATCGGCACAAAAAATCCGCCTGCGCCTTCTACAATCACGACTTCTGCCAACTCGGCAAGTTGCGTGTAGGCTTGTTGAATCACTTCAATTTGCATATGAACGCCCGCTAACGCAGCGGCAATATGGGGCGCAATGGCTGGGGCAAAGGCATAGGGGTTAATGCGGTCTGCTGGCGCCTGCACGTTGCCCGCCGCGTTGAGGGCCAGCACGTCGTCATTGATGAGTTCACCGTTTGCACCTAATTCACAACCTGATGCAATCGGCTTCATGCCTATCGCTTTAAAACCAGCCGCTACAAAATGCTGAATAAGCGCACTCGCAATATAGGTTTTACCTACATTGGTATCGGTGCCGATAATGAAGTAAGATTTTGTGCTCATATTGATTTTTGTAGGCGCGGCTTTTGGCCGCGAACATTCGTGCGTGCATTCACCATCATTTTCGCGGCTACTAGACGCTCCTACTTTTGAATATGATGGGTGAAACGCCATCTTCAAGACCAAAATTATCTTTGGGTTTATCTTGACCGCGCCAAGCATGGCCGTACACCACTTCAAACGTGGCGGGCAGTTTTCCATCCTGTCTGAATTGCTCATAGACCGCTTCAATTTTTTGCAAGAATCCACGCCCGTGCAGGCCGCGCGCGCGGCCATCGGTGGCGTTATGTGCGCCGATACTTTTTAAGTCGCGCATTACGCTTTTTACATCATCATAAGTCAGTGTAAAGCGTTCAACATCTAGCACGGGTGCGCTAAAGCCCGCCCTCACAAGTGCATCGCCAATGTCGTGCATGTCAATAAAGCGACTGATGCTGATGGTGTTTTCTTGGGTGGTGGCTACGCGCAATTCTTTTAAGGTATCAGGCCCAAAGGTGCTAAACATCAGCAAGCCTTCAGGCTGTAAAACGCGATGAAAAGCTTGTAGTGCCGCGTCTAAATCATTACACCACTGAATGGCTAAATTTGACCATACCAACTGAACGCTGGCATCGGCCAACGGTAGCGCTTCAATATCGGCGCAAATCAAGCCGTGTTTTTCGCCAGTAAAAAGCGTTTTAACTCGATTGACAAAACCCGTGCTGGCACACACTTTGCGTGTTTTTTGCAGCATAGGCAGGGCAAAATCGAGCGAGACCACATGTGCTTTGGGGTATTTTTTTTGCAAAGCTAAGCTTGCTAAGCCTGTGCCGCAGCCTGCATCTAAAATAGTTTGTGGGCTGAGCTTGACCAACGCTAAACGACTGAGCATTTCATCGCGCACTTGCTTTTGCAAAATGGCAGCGGCATCGTATGTTTCAGCGGCGCGCCCAAATGACGCGCGCGCACGCTTTTTATCAATATGATATTGATCCAACATTATTTCGCTGGCTCTAAAAACTGCTCAAGCGCTTCAATAAATTGCTCTTGGTGAGATAAAAATGGTGCGTGGGCTGAACCCGACATGACGCGTAAAAAGCCAACTGGCAGATGTTGCATCATCCAATGCGCGGCCTGCACAGGGGCCAAATTGTCGCGGTCGCCATGAATCAGCAATGTTGGTTTTCTTAAATTGCCGACTTCGTCGCGTAAATCAGTATCTAACAGCACTTGCAAGCCGTGACGAATCGCCTGTGTGTTGGCGGCTGGGCGTTCCAGAAATTTTTCGCGTATGATTTTAATCGTTTTACGCGCATCCTTTGCATTCATGCATTGCAGGGTAATGTTCTGCAACATGGTTTTTTGGTAATCTAAATTCACATCACGTGCAAAATCATCAAACACACGCGGTGGAACGCCAATTTCCCAATCTGGTTTATTCACAAAACAAGGGGTTGCGCCTACCAGCACCAGTCTGCGTATCATGTCGGGGCGGTCAAGCGCTAGGCGCATGGCGACCTGCCCACCGAGCGACCAGCCAAGAACATCGGCATGCGCTGGCAGTATATCGGCCACATGTTCAGCTAGAGAATACAGATGATAAGGGTCAATCGGGCGACTTAATCCTGCGCCCGGCAAATCGACCAAATGCAGGGTAAAATTTTTGCTCATTTTTTTGACTAATGAGTGAAAAATACCGCCATGAGAACCCCAGCCGTGCAACAAAACAAGGGGCTGGCCTTCTCCGATAATCTCAACATGTAAACTCACGAAAACTCCTTTTCTGCTTCATGCAACGCACTGATTAAACGCATGACATCTTCTTTGCTATGCGCGGCAGAGAGCGAAATACGCAATCTTGCCGTATTTTTTGGCACCGTCGGCGGGCGTATGGCCGGCACCAGTATGCCTTTGCCCTGCAAAAACTTGCTCACGTGGACCGCTTCAAAATTGTCGCCAATCAGCAACGGCTGAATACTGGTGATGGAGGGCATCAGTTGCCATTTGGTTAAATTTAGTTCGGTTTTCAACTGGTCAATCAACGCATACAAATGTGCACGTAGAGCATCACCCTGTGCGATTAAATTTACTGATGCTGAGAGCGTGGCCGATAGTGCCGGCGGTGCCGGCGTTGAATACACATAGCTTTTAGCAGTTTGAATTAAATAATCAATCACGACTTGTTCGCCCGCCACAAACGCACCTGCAACCCCCGCCGCTTTGCCTAAGGTGGCCATCATGATAATGCGCGGTGACTGCAAGTTGAAATGGCTAAGCGAGCCTGCGCCATGCGCACCCAACACACCAAATCCATGCGCATCATCGATGTA
>JAKPIR010000154.1 GCA_029549705.1 Pseudomonadota bacterium
CAGCGTACTTTGCCAGAGAATCCCAGTAAGGTACGCATTCATCCGCAAACACGAGACTGAGCATTCAGTGCGACGCATGTGCAATGTGATGAGTGTGCATCCCAGCGGTTACTATGCATGGCGAACCTCACCGACATCGGCTCGTCAGCGAGAAGATGTTCGGCTGTTAGGTTTAATTAAACAGTTCTGGCTGGAAAGCGGTGGCGTGTATGGATACCGTAAGGTCACCGATGATATGCGTGATATGGGTGAACGTTGTGGCAAACATCGCGTTTATCGATTGATGAAACAAAATAATAATAGGGGACAGACCACAATTAAACGCTAATCAAAAAATCTTAGAGCGATTTTTATGCCTCTGCGAGCCGCATAAAGGCTGGCTTGCAGGGCGGCACTCAAGAAGACCTGCCCAAAAAAGCTATTCCAGCGTTATAATAGCAACTCTAAAATACGCTTTTATTCGAGGCCGTTTCATGCAAGTTATAACCATCCAAACCCAGCCCTTTAACGACCAAAAACCTGGCACTTCTGGCTTGCGCAAAAAAGTGAAAGTTTTTCAACAGGCGCATTATTTAGAAAATTTTGTGCAAAGTATTTTTGATACTTTGCGTGAAAAAGAGGGTATTCCTGCGGGCGCGGTGTTGGCGTTGGGTGGCGATGGCCGTTACCACAATCGTGAGGCGATTCAAACCATTATACAAATGGCGGCGGCCAATGGCTTTGCAAAAGTGATGGTGGGGCAGGCGGGTATTTTGTCAACGCCTGCGGCTTCACACGTGATTCGCAAATACAAAACCTTTGGTGGTTTAGTACTTTCTGCCAGCCACAATCAAGGCGGGGTGGATGGCGATTTTGGCATTAAATACAATATGAGCAACGGCGGCCCTGCGCCGGAAAAAATCACCGATAGTATTTTTGAAAAAAGCAAAGCGATTGCTAGCTATAAAATGGCCGATTTGCCGAAAGTGAATATTGACCAAATTGGCGAAACAAAATTTGCTGATGGCTTTAGCGTGCAGGTGTTTGATGCCGTGCAAGATTATGCCGATTTAATGCAAGAAATTTTTGATTTTACTGAAATTAAAAAACTACTCGCGAGCGGTTTTAGCATGCAGTTTGACGCCATGCACGCCGTCACAGGGCCTTACGCGCAAGAGATTTTCGTCAAACGTTTGGGTGCATCCGCCAGTAGTTTGATGAATTGCGTACCGTCTGAAGATTTTGGCGGCGGTCACCCAGACCCCAATTTAACCTATGCGGAAGATTTAGTAAAAATTATGTTCGCGGGCGAAAAAGCACTAGATTTCGGTGCGGCTTCGGATGGCGATGGCGACCGCAATATGATTTTAGGCAAGAACTTTTTTGTCACACCATCAGACAGTTTAGCAGTGCTGGCGGCTAATGCCACATTGGTACCAGCCTATAAAAACGGCATTGCTGGCGTGGCGCGCTCTATGCCCACCAGCGGCGCGGCTGATCGTGTGGCGGCGAAATTGAATATCCCATGTTATGAAACGCCTACAGGTTGGAAATTTTTTGGCAACTTGATGGATGCAGGCAAGGTGACGCTGTGCGGCGAAGAAAGTTTTGGCACCAGCTCTAGCCACGTGCGTGAA
>JAKPIR010000156.1 GCA_029549705.1 Pseudomonadota bacterium
CGTGCGGGTTGGTAAAAAGCTGAGTGACCAGTTGCCCGCCAATATCTTCTTTATTGGCCACGCGTGAAACCACCACACCGGCCGCCACTGAAATGATTAAAGAAGGAATTTGTGCCACCAAGCCATCACCAATGGCCAGTAAGGTATAGTTTTTAATCGCATCTGCAAAGGCCATTTCATGTTGCACCATGCCAACAACCAAGCCACCGATAATATTGATGACCGTGACCAAAATACCGGCAATCGCGTCACCGCGAACATATTTGCTGGCACCGTCCATCGCGCCGTAGAATTCTGATTCTTGACTCACTTCAGCACGGCGGCTGCGTGCTTCGTCTTCACCAATCAAGCCCGCGTTTAAGTCAGCATCAATGGCCATTTGCTTGCCTGGCATGGCATCTAAGGTAAATCGTGCGCCAACTTCAGCAATACGGCCAGCCCCTTTGGTAACCACGGTAAAGTTGATGATGGTTAAAATCACAAATACCACAATACCCACTGTGTAATTGCCGCCAATCAAAAAGTGTCCAAATGCTTCAATGACTTTGCCCGCTGCATCGGGGCCAGTATGGCCTTCAGTAAGTACCACGCGGGTTGAAGCCACATTGAGTGATAAGCGCAACATGGTGGTGACTAATAACACAGTAGGGAAGGCAATAAAATCAAGCGCTTTTTTGGTTTGCAGGCCAATGAGCAATACCATAATAGATAGCGCAATGTTAAAGCTAAATAAAGCATCGAGTATTAACGCGGGCAGCGGCAATATCATCATTGATAGCAACAGTACAATAATGAGCGGTGCCGCAACATTGCGGTTACCCATTACGTTCATCCAAGCAGGTAATTTGAATCCGTTCATGATGCAAATACCTCTTCATCTTTGACTGTATAAGGTGCTGGAAGCAAACTATGTGGATCTAACTCATCCGGTACGGGCAGTGCTTTTGGCACCTCAGGTTGGATACCGCCTTCTTTATTGAAAACGCGTAGTTGAAACACATACGCCAGCACTTCAGCCACCGCTGAATAAAGCGTTTCAGGAATTTCAGCATTGAGTTCAGTGTGTGCGTAAATGGCACGGGCAAGTTTTGGTGCTTCCAGTGTCACAATATGATGTTCCTTGGCAATTTCACGAATTTTCAATGCAGTGGCATCTGCCCCTTTAGCAATCACCACGGGCGCGCGATTGCCATGCTCTTGATATTGAATTGCCACCGCATAGTGCGTTGGGTTGGTAATCACCACATCGGCTTTAGGCACTTCAGCCATCATTCTGCGCCTTGCCATTTCACGTTGAATTTGACGAACGCGTGCTTTAACTTCAGGGTTGCCATCCGATTCTTTGGCCTCTTTACGCACTTCTTCTTTCGTCATTTTTAATTTATTGGCGTATTGATAGAGTTGAAATGGCACGTCAATGGCTGCAATAATCACTAAAGCTCCCACTACCGATAAAAACCCAGTGAGTAACAGTTGGCCGGTTTGCGATACACCCGTTGCAATTGGAAAAGTTGAAAGCAAAAGCATTGGTTCCATTTCACTTGAAATCACCATATAAGCGACAGTAGATACTAACAGTGCTTTTGCGATGGATTTAACCAACTCTACTGCAGAGTTTTTTGAAAACATATTGCCCAAGCCCTTGGCTGGGTTTAAGCGATTAAACTGCGGCGCGAGGGCTTTGCCGCTCATCACCCAGCCGCCAATCAGGGCGGGGGAGGCAATGGCAACCACTAATAGCACTAATGCAAATGGCGCAAAATCAATCAATAAGTTAAGAATAATCTCTGAAATTTTCATTAATAATTTGGCAGGGTCGTAGACTTCAGCTCGGCTAAAACTTAATCCTTGCTGCATACTCGTCTTTAATGCGCCATTCAAATGGCTACCCATCATCCAAAAGCTCAAACCAGCCGCAAAAAGCACAGTCACCGTGGCCAGTTCGCGTGAGCGTGGCACGTCACCATCCTCGCGAGCGGTTTCTAATCGCTTAGGCGAGGCCTGTTCTGTCTTTTCTAAATCGCTGTCTTCAGCCATTTGGTTTCAGTCCATTTCGTTAATCTTGTGCCGGCTATCGCTAGTTCACGATGTTGTGCTGGCAAGCCATTGCAACCTTTATAAAATCATTTTTTTGATTTCACAGTGCCATTATTCAATAGTCCAGTGCGTTTTCATCTGCAGAATAAAAGGGTGAAAATAAGTCTTTCTTTGATTGAAACTGTAGAAAAGGAAGATGCTTGAAGCAATTTTTGAATTATTTTTAAAAATAAAAAACAATAAAAACAATAGGTTATAAAAAATTTAAAAATATTTTCAATTTTTTACTAAAGTTTTAAAAATATTTGCCGTAAGCGCTTGTAAGTTGAAATTGATTTTAATTTAGGTAGTTTGTATGGTCGGCAACAATTACGGCAAAAATACAACAATATTGAGAAGGCAATTAAATTTATTGAATAAGTTAGCCTATTGAACAACCGCATTTGCCACTAAGGTGTGCAATGTAAAAATTTATAAGTGATTGAAAAATATCATTTTATTATAGCCTCTGTAGGTGTTTGTAGGACAAACACCTACAGAGGCCTGTCCGTTTCTCTCATAAAATAAACCGCCAAACGCTCATTGTTAAGCCCTCTCAATCGGTTCAAAGTACGCCTAACGCAACAGATGTACTTTTAAATGAACCGAAAATACAACCTTAGGGGAAATAAAATGAATGAAGCAGAAATGATGTCAGAAATTAGAGATGCCAATCTAAATTATTTAATGTTATCTCAACAAATGATTCGCGCAGATAAAGCCACGGCAATTTTTCGCTTAGGCATCAGTAAAGATATTGCAGACTTGCTAGAAGGTTTAAGCAACTTGCAATTACTTAAATTAAGCAGCAGCAACATGATGTTAGCCAGATTTCGTTTTGATGACAGTGCCATTTTGGGTATGTTGACCAACTACACTAAAGACAGCACACAAGCGCACTTACATAAAGCCGTGTTGATGTCTGGTCAATCAGCAGAAGCAATGGCATAAATCTAGCGATTCAATCGTTTAAATCAAGATTAAACAAATAGAAGCAGGGATAGCATCATGACTAAAAAAAGTATTGTGAATGAATCAGAACAAATCCAGTTAGCGATTCAGATGATTAAACTGGGCGCAAGACTACAACTTTTAGAATCGCAAACTACGCTATCTCGCGAGCGTTTAATCAAGCTCTACAAAGAGTTAAAAGGGGTTTCACCGCCTAAAGGCATGTTGCCATTTTCAACCGATTGGTTTTTAACTTGGCAGCCGAATATTCATTCGTCAATTTTTTATAACATCTATAAGTTTATGATTACTTATACCGAAACTTCCGGTATTCAAGCCATCATCCGTGCCTATAGTTTATACCGCGAGCAAGTATTGACCGAAAATTCAGACCCGGACGCTGAACCAGTATT
The DNA here is from genome assembly GCA_029549705.1 of Pseudomonadota bacterium. GTDB lineage: Bacteria > Pseudomonadota > Gammaproteobacteria > Burkholderiales > Methylophilaceae > Methylotenera. Next base: position 3,441 of record JAKPIR010000156.1, read on the forward strand.
GTCGCTCACACGTGCCTGGACTCTGGTACGCTTTGTTGAAAGCAAAATGCTGACCATGAAAGCCTGTAGTTGCTGTGGTGGCGAATTTGTTATCAATAAGTATGATCTCAATCAAAATTATGTATGCAACTTGTGCCATGTGCCTTCGCGCGCAGGCAAAACTAAAAAGGCAAAAGAACTTACCTATAAACTTGTTTCAATTGCGGCCTAGGTGGCACAGCGATGCCTAATCACTGGATGCCAAAAACACAAGGGCAACCGCTTGTTTGGTCATCCAAGGCAGCGAGTAAGCCACGCGCTTTTAAACCAGCCACTTTAGCGTTATTGCTGCAGGTGGCTTCACTTGCAGGTGTGATTGGCATTATTTGGTTGAGTCAATTTGTTGCCCAGCAATTCTTTAACGCAGCCCTGACATTTTCAATGTGGAGTTTGTGTTTTTTACAGGCCGCTCTAAGTGCCAGCCTTGCCGTTGTTTTTAAGCAGGCGCACTGGTGGCGGTGGATTCATTTTGCCTTTCCGTTTGCAGTGGTAGTGATGTTGCAGTGGCAAATTCCCAATGAACTCTACCTTATCAGTTTTATTGTGACCGCCAGCCTGTTTTGGACAACCTTTCGCACACAGGTGCCATTTTATCCATCGTGGCCAGCGGTTTGGCATGAGGTGGTCAAGCTTATTCCTATGCAGCCATCTACCAAGCTTATTGATATTGGTAGCGGCTTGGGCGATATGTCGATGTATGTGGCAAAATCGCGCCCAAATTGCCAGGCGGAAGGCATTGAAATTGCGCCATTGCCTTGGTTGGTGAGTCAAGTGCGTGCGCGGCTCAAGCGTTCAACCGCACGTTTTCAACTTGGGAATTACAACGAACTTAATTTTGCAGATTACGACATCGTGTTTGCTTATTTGTCGCCAGCGGTCATGCAGGCATTGTGGCAAAAAGCGCACCTTGAAATGCGCCCAAATAGCCTGCTGATTAGTCTTGAATTTGAAATTAAAGACTGGCCGCCAAGTTTTATCATCACGCCTAAAGATGGTTCACCAAAACTGTATGTTTGGCGTATGCCTTAACTGAAAGTGCGGCATCGTTACGTTGTCATTTTTAGACTGATTTTAAGCTTCAAAAACCTTCAGAAACCTTCAAATTTACGCCTTAAATTCCCCGAGAGATTTTTACTGCCCTGCAAGCCTTATAAATAAAGGCTCCCAGAGCATCGCTAAAGGTTTGTAACTAAAAGCCGTAAATACATGAGTAGTTTATTCCCTGAATTTAACCCCCAAAATAGGCCTTTATTCTATGAATTGAATTGCACTGACGCTTGTTATTCTATTAACACGTAATAAAAAATCAGCAAAGCTTCACACACTATTTTTAAGAAATTGGAGTCGGAATTATGTTTATCATCATCGGGTACATTGTGATATGCGGTGCGGTGTTTGGCGGCTACGCCATGGCAGGCGGCCACTTGGGGGGCTTATGGCAGCCGCTTGAGGTGGTGATGATTTTTGGCGGTGCGCTCGGGGCTTTTGTGGTGGGTAACGACAGCAAAGCCCTTAAAGCGACAGTCAAAGTACTCCCAAGCTTGTTTAAAGGCTCAAAATACAATAAAGCCTTGTATATGGATTTGCTCGCGCTGTTGTTTGAAATTCTTACCAAAATTCGTAAAGACGGCATGATGTCGATTGAAAACGACATTGAAAACCCTGAAGCCAGCCCACTTTTCAGTAAATATCCCAAAATTACTGCTGATCACCATGTCACTGATTTTATTACCGATTATTTACGCCTCATGGTGTCTGGCAATATGGATGCCTTCCAAGTTGAAAACCTCATGGATAACGAAATCGA
>JAKPIR010000157.1 GCA_029549705.1 Pseudomonadota bacterium
CCGTTTGGGTAATGTATTCACGTTGAGAATTTGAATTTGACACCGCGGTAATGCGGCTTTGCGGAAAGCGCTCCGCCATCCAAAGTGTGAGTGACCCCCAGCCGCAGCCTAGCTCTAAAATGCGCTGACCATTTTGCAATTCGGCATGCTCACACGTGAGTTGCAGTGCAAAAGCTTCAGCCTCATCTAAATTTTTGGTTTCTGGCAACCAAAAACAACTGCTGTATTTACGATGTTGCCCGAGGCACAATGCAAAAAAATCCGTGGGGAGTTCATAGTGCTGGGCGTTTGCCAAATCGGGCAGCAAGGCAATTGGCGATTCACGCATTGCCGCAATAAAATTCGACTCAATTTGCGCACTGGCCTCACAATTGGTTGCTGCAATTTCATCTAGCCGCGTTTTGCAAAGCTGTCGTATGCCTAACCGAATGGCTTTATCAGGAATTAAGCCTTTTTCGGCCAACTTGATGGCTTCACTTGTAAACTGCATCGGATTCCTTTTTTCTTGTTAATTATTGGTTAAAGGAATGGACAGTAAAGATGAGATTGGGTTCTGTACAGCCAGGAATAAATCAATGAAATACGCTTAAATTCGGGTGCAACCTTTTTCGATGCTCTGAAAGCCTTATAAATAAAGGCTTGCAGAGGCATAAAAAATCCTCGTAGAAAAACAGACGTTTTTTATTTAGTTTAGGCGGCTGAAAATCAGCCTAAATAATCGCGTAATTTGTACCACGCCATGCCAAGTACCAGTGCCGGCATACGCAGTATTTTTCCGCCAGGAAAATCATAATGCTGAATTTTAGAGAAAACATCGAAGCGCTCTGCCTGGCCGGAAATAGCTTCGGCCACCAGTTTGCCAGCCAGCCCGGTGAGTGCCACCCCGTGCCCTGAAAATCCTTGCAGATAATACACATTGGGTGACAAGCGACCAAAATCAGGCGCGCGGCTCATGGTGATATCGACAAAGCCGCCCCAGGTAAACTGCACTGGCGTGTTTTTTAATTGCGGAAAAGTCTGCACCATCCGCGCTTGCATGCTTTGCGTGAGATTGGGCGGTGTGAGTGCGCTATAGCTGACGCGCCCGCCGTAAATCATGCGCTTATCCGCTGAAAATCTAAAGTAATCTAATATAAAATTGGTGTCGCAAACCGCCGCATTGCTGGGGATTAGCTTTTTGGCAAGTGCGGGGTCAATTGGCTCGGTGCCGATAATATAAGTGCCTACCGGCATGATGCGTTTACCCAAACTAGGCGCTAATTTTGGCGACACTTCCGGCAAATACATATTGCCCGCCAGCACTGCAAATTTGGCGTTGATGCGGCCTTTTTCTGTCATGAGTTGCACCGTATCGCCCTGCTGCATGTGGGTAACCGTTGACTGCTGAAAAATACGCACGCCCAAGCTGGCAGCGGCTTTTGCCAAACCAAAACAGTAATTGAGCGGATGCACATGCCCGCCAGTTTTATCATAATAACCGTTGAAATAACGCGGGCTGTCTATCCAGCGGCCTATTTCATTCGGTGCAATCCACTCGGCAATGTCATCATATTGGTAACGTGTTGCCATATTGTCGTACCACTGACGTAAATATGCGCCCTTTTTAGGATTGACTGAAACGCCTAAAAAGCCATCGGTTAAATCGCAATCAATGTTAAAGCGGCTAACGCGTTCACGCACCAAGCTGAGTGCTTCTAACGACATATTCCAGACTTGTTTAGCCGCCTCAATGCCAAGCGCACTTTCAATCACGGTTTGCTCGCAGGCTAAACCTGCAATCAGTTGCCCGCCATTGCGGCCACTGGCGCCAAAGCCAATGGTG
>JAKPIR010000173.1 GCA_029549705.1 Pseudomonadota bacterium
GAAACTAGCATGATGTTCATAATGCCGATGCCGCCGACAAGCAATGACACTGAGGCAATCGCACCGAGTAAGAGTGACATGGTACGGGTAGTTTCGGCGGCGGAATTTGCAACCGCGGTGAGGTTGCGTACATTAAAGTCGTTGTCAGCCCCTTCACGAATATTATGCCGCTGCTTCAATAAGCCGTTGATATTTTGCTCAACCGTTGGCATGAGCTCAGGGGTGTGGGCTTGTACCATGACTTGTCGTACACTGCCGGCAAATTGGTTGCCAAGAATTTTACGCTGTGCGGTGGTGAGCGGCATGATGATGGTGTCATCCTGATCGCGCCCATCTAAACTTTGACCTTTGCGTTTGAGTACGCCCAGCACCACAAACGGGTTTTGTTTGATGCGGATAGTTTTGCCGATAGGGTCAGTATCGCCAAAAATATTATCGACCACCGTTTTGCCGACGAGCGCGACTCTGGTGGCAGAGCGCATGTCGGACTCTGAAAATACATAACCATCAGCCAACTCCCACACGCGAATGTCTAAGTAACTTGGCGTGGTGCCAATAATGCTCGTGCTCCAATTGTTATTGCCGTACACCACTTGTGCATTGCCTATGCTAATCGGTGCCACATTGCTTACACCATCCAACTCGGCAATGGCATTGGCATCAGTCACTGTTAATGTGCTGGTGTTGCCGCTGCCTGAACGTGCGCCGCCAGCGGTGGATGAGCCTGAAAGCACAATAAAAAGATTGCTGCCCATGGCGTTAATCGATTGCTTCACAGATTCTTGCGCGCCTTGCCCAACGGCCATCATCAGCACCACTGAGCCCACACCAATCACCATGCCCAACATGGTAAGAAATGTGCGCATGCGATTGGCACCCATGGCGCGCCAAGCTTCCCCTAACATTGCGGAAAACATTAAACGAGCTCCGCAGTTTCTGTCATGTGAATTGCTGATTTGCTGTGTTCATCATGCACAATGCGCCCATCCAAAAACCGTATTTGACGGCTGGCATGCGCGGCAATATCCGATTCATGCGTGACTAAAATAATCGAAATGCCTTCGCGATTTAATTCAGAAAAAAGCGCCATAATTTCTTCACTGGTCACGCTGTCTAAGTTACCTGTTGGTTCGTCAGCCAAAATTAATCGTGGGCGATTCACCAACGCGCGCGCAATGGCCACGCGTTGTTGCTGTCCGCCTGAAATTTGGTTTGGAAACGAGTAAATGTGCTGACCTAAGCCCACTTTTTCTAATAGCACTTTTGCCCGTGCAAGACGCTCGGTTTTGCTGATTTTTGAATAGACTAATGGTAACGCTACGTTATCTAGCAGGGTAGTGCGCGAGAGTAGGTTAAAACCTTGAAATACAAAGCCTATCGTCTGATTACGCACTTGGGCAAGTGCATTGGCATTGAGCGTAGCTACGGAGTGACCATCGAGCTGATATTCACCGCTGGTGGGCTGGTCCAAGCAGCCTAGAATATTCATGAAAGTGGATTTTCCTGAGCCAGATGGCCCCATAACCGCCACAAAATCACCTGCCTCCATCACAAAATTGACCTCTTTCAGCACATGAATTGTGCCAGCGATGGTGGTGTAGTCTTTGTGCAAATCATGCACTTGCACCAAAGGCATTAGAACATCCTAAAGCGCATGTTGCTGGTGGGCGCGCTGGCTGCATTTTCGTCAGTTTGGTTTTCGCCCACAATCACTTTGTCATTCACTTTCAGGGTTGGGCTGCTGATTTCTGTTAATCGACCATCTGAAATGCTTGTATTGACTTCAATCGGCGTGAGTTTTCCATCAGCGATGATGTAAATCTTCCCGCGTGAAATATCGTCTTGACCGGCCTTTTTTCTGCCGCGCATTTGGCCGTTATTAGATTGATTCACCTTAACGTTTTTTTCAGCGCTTGCGCTACCGTTCGATTGCGTTTCATCCAATTTAGGCTTAAAACGAAGCGCGGCATTGGGAACGAGCAGCACATTGTCATGCTTGTTGACCATAATATTCACATAAGCCGTCATGCCGGGCAGTAATATTTGTTCAGGGTTATCTACTGAAACAACAACATTGTAAGTCACCACGTTTGACGTTACCGTAGGGTTGAGGCGCAATTGTTTCACCACGCCGTTAAAACTGCGGTTTGGAAAAGCATCCACATTAAATTTAACGGCTTGCCCCACTTTAATATTGCCAATGTCTGCTTCAGCAAAGCTGGTGTCAATTTGCATTTTAGATAAATCTTGCGCAATTTTAATGAGCGTTGGCGTTTGAAAACTGGCGGCAACCGTTTGCCCCACATCCACCACCCGATCAACCACCACGCC
>JAKPIR010000198.1 GCA_029549705.1 Pseudomonadota bacterium
ATTGGCAACCCGTTTGGCGTTGGGCAGACCGTGACACAAGGCATTGTTAGCGCACTGGGGCGTAACCATTTGGGCATCAATACGTTTGAAAATTTCATTCAGACTGACGCCTCCATTAACCCTGGCAACTCAGGTGGCGCACTGATTGATGTGCAAGGTAACTTGGTAGGCATTAACAGTGCGATTTATTCGCGTAGCGGTGGTTCAATGGGAATTGGCTTTGCGATTCCTGCCACATTGGCCAGACAAATCATGGACCAGATTGTCGCACAAGGTAATGTAACACGCGGTTGGATTGGGATTGAAGCACAAGATTTAACCCCTGAACTGGCTGAATCTTTTAAATTAAAAACCGCACAAGGCGCGCTGGTTGCAGGTGTTTTACCGAACAGCCCAGCCGATAAGGCCGGCTTGCGTGCGGGCGACATCCTACTTAGTATTGATGGCAAGCCAATTACCGACACCTCCAGCATGCTTAATTTAATTGCAGCACTACCGCCTTTTAAAAATGCGACAGTTAAAATCGCACGGGATGAGAGTTTGCTGGATATTGTGATTCTGATTGGTAAAAGACCAAAACCCGTGGCGCTAAAAGAATAACGACTGCATTTACTCGGGTTACTCTGCGAGTCGCTCACTTGGTTTAACGGACTGCAAATGTGCAGTCAAGCATGAAAAGACGCTTAAAAATTGTGCGGTTTTTTGCTTTATTTCAGGTCTATATTATCACCAACCTTTTTTGATGCCCTGCAAGCCTTTATTTATAAGGCTCTCAGGGCATTATTTTTTTCTCGATGGATTCCAGCCTGTAAATTATGCAGTATTAAGTTGCGTCAAACTTATTCAACAGGTGGGCGAATGGAAAGTTCTGGAGATTTTTTCTGCATTGCGGCTATTAAAATGCCTAATTCATAAAGCAACCACATCGGCACGGCCAGCATGAACTGTGAAATGATATCGGGTGGTGTAAAAATTGCGCCAACCACAAACGCGCCCACAATCACATAGCCGCGCGCTTCTTTGAGTTGTAAAACCGTCACCCAACCAAAGCGCACCATCATGACCACTGCGATGGGCACTTGAAAAGCTAGGCCAAAAGCAAAAAAGAGTGTCAATACAAAATCCAAGTAGTTACCGATATCCGTCATCACTGCAACGCCTATCGGGGCTGTGCCAACAATAAAGCCAAACACGACTGGAAACACTAAAAAATAGGCGAAAGCCATCCCCAATAAAAACAGCAAACAGCTGGCAAAAATCATGGGAATCATGAATTTCTTTTCATGCGCGTAAAGTCCTGGCGCCACAAAAGCCCAAACCTGATACACAGTGTGTGGTAGTGACACAATAAATGCCGCCATCATGGCTACCTTCATCGGTACAAAAAAGGGCGTTGTCACGGCGGTTGCAATCATCTGACCACCTGCAGGAAGTTTACTTAAAAGCGGCGCAGCCAATAACGCGTAAATATCGTTGGCAAATGGGAAAAACGCAATAAAAACCACGATAAAGCCAACCACAATACGTAAAAGCCGATTACGTAGTTCGATGAGGTGTGAAATAAAGTTATCAGTGGGCGTCACGTGGGTTACTTATGTTTCTTTTGGGGCTTTAGGTATACGTGTTTTTTGAACGGCTGTTTTTTGAGCCGTAGTTTTTTGAGCCGCAGTTTTTTTTACGGCCACCTTATTTACTTTAAGCGGCAACACGTCTGACTCAGGCTTAACGTGCTTGGGTTTTGCTGGCTTAGTCTGCGTCTGTGTAACAGTGTTTGCTGATGGAGATGGGTCTTGCGCCGTAAGCTGAAACTCTTCAGTCTCAAATGGAATGTTTGCTTTTACGTCATTTAAAGAGGATTGAATGGCCTCTTTGGTACTGAAAGTGGCAGATTGGATTTCTTGCTGCAACTGCTGCAATTCTTGAAACCGCACTTCACGGTTTACTTCATCTTTAATTTGCGCCACGTACTTTTGCATGCGTCCCGTGAGCGCACCTAGCGTTCGCGCTACTTTTGGCAGTTTTTCTGGCCCAATCACCAGCAAAGCGATTACCGCAATGACAATAAGCTCTGAAAATGAAATATCAAACACAATGCGCGCTTGTTACTTAAATTTTACTGCTTAGTCTTTTGTGTGACTTCACCTTCAACGGTTGTGCCGTTTTTATCTGTCTCATCCGTCACTTGGCCGTCTTTCATGGCTTTCTTAAACTCATTTACTGCACCACCAACATCACCACCGATATTTTTTAGCTTTTTGGTCCCAAATACCAATACCACAATTAACAACACCACCAACCAATGCCACCAAGCACCAACTCCCATGATAATTCTCCTATAATTGGGGTATAGTTTTCCAACTACCCATGACATGTACGTGCAAATGAAAGACCTCTTGTCCACCTTCACGCCCAGTATTAATTAACGTTTTAAACCCCTTTAGCCCTTGCTCTGCCGCCAATTTTGGCGCTAATAACAAGGCTTTACCAAGCAAAAGCTGATGTGAGGCATCGCAGGTTTGCAGGCTATCAATATGCAATTTTGGCACGATTAAAAAATGTACTGGTGCCGAAGGGTTAATGTCATGAAAAGCAACGAAGTCATCATCTTCATAAATTTTTTTAGAAGGAGTTACACCGCTTACTATTTTGCAAAAAATGCAGTCTGCA
>JAKPIR010000231.1 GCA_029549705.1 Pseudomonadota bacterium
GGGTTTGGGATTGTTTCAAGTTTGGGCAATAACAAAGGGGAAGTGTTAGAAAGCCTGAAAGCAGGCAAATCGGGCATTACCTATCAGCCAGAGTATGCAGCCATGGGTTTGCGCTCGCATGTAGCGGGCTCAATCAAAAACCTGAATGTGGAAGAATTGATTGACCGCAAATTAATGCGCTTTATGGCGAAAGGCCATGCTTATGCGTGGTTGGCCATGCAAGAGGCGATTGCCGATGCACAATTGCCTGAAGCGCAGGTGTCAAATGTTCGCACAGGCTTGATTGTGGGCGCAGGCGGAGCTTCGCACGAAAGTATTTTAGAAGGTGTTGATACGCTGCGTGAAAAAGGCGTGCGTCGCGTTGGCCCATATATGGTAACCAAGGCGATGGCGAGCGGTGTGTCTGCTTGTTTGGCGACGGGGGCTAAAATCAAGGGCATTAATTACGCCATCACTTCGGCTTGTTCAACCAGCGCACACTGTATTGGGGCAGGAGTCGAGCAAATTCAGCTTGGCAAGCAAGATATTGTGTTTGCCGGCGGTGCTGAAGAAGAACATTGGACGTTATCCTTCATGTTTGATGCGATGGGCGCGCTCAGTAGCAAATATAACGAAACGCCAGACAAAGCTTCACGCACATATGATGCCAACCGCGATGGATTTGTGATTTCAGGCGGCGGCGGCATTGTGGTGTTAGAAGAATACGAACATGCCAAAGCGCGTGGCGCAAAAATCTATGCGGAAGTGTTAGGTTACGGTGCCACTTCAGATGGTTACGATATGGTTGCGCCAAGTGGAGAAGGCGCAGTGCGATGCATGCAACTCGCGCTGCAAGGTCATGATGGCAAGGCGATTGAAAAGGTTGATTACATCAACACGCATGGCACCAGCACACCGGTGGGCGATACCAAAGAGTTGGAAGCGATTCGGGAGGTATTTGGCACCAATAATCCTGTGGCGATAGCATCCACTAAATCGCTTTCGGGCCATGCGCTAGGTGCAGCGGGCGTGAATGAAGCGATTTATACTTTGCTGATGATGGAAAATAATTTTATTGCTGCATCCGCGAATATTGAAACGCTAGATCCGGCGGCAGAAGGTTTAAATATTGTGCGCAAAACCATTGAAAACGTGAAGATAGAAACCGCGTTATCCAACAGTTTTGGTTTTGGCGGTACCAACGCAACCTTAACCCTGTCAACAAAAAATCTCTAAAGACGTTGAGTTCAAGAGTTTTTTGACTTAGATAGAAAGCCTGTGATGAAGCTTAAATTTATAGCGATTGTACTGATTGTATTGTCATTCATTGGCTGTGCTGGCTTGGGCGACCGTACCGTCAACGTGACAGAAGCCGATGTTCAGAACATGTTGAACAAAAAACTGGCAGTACCGATTCAATTATTAAAAATCTTTGATGTGAATTTAAGTAATTCGATTGTGAAGTTTGACCAAACCACGGGCCGCATGCAAACCACATTAGATACTGTACTTAACAGTGAAATACTGGGTAAAAGTTTAACAGGTAAGTTAGGTATTTCCGGTAAATTGCGCTTTGATGCAGCGACTCAGTCAATCGTGCTGGATGACCCATCAGTGGATATGTTTAATGTTGATGGCGCAGACAATAAATACAATGAGATTTTGAATTCGCTCGCCAAAACCGTGGGTGGGCAAATGCTCAATGGCATGGCGCTTTATACCGTAAAACCAGAAGATTTGAAGTTTGGCGGCACGACCTATGCACCAAAAGACATGCTGGTGACGGACAAAGGCTTGCAAATTACGCTGTCACCCGCAAAATAATCGAACAGATTAACTGTTTTCTACAATCAAGGCCGCCAGTACATTGCGGCCTTCACTCATTAAAATGTTAAAAGTTCTGCAAGCCGCCGCCGTGGTCATGCACTCTAGCGGAATGCCTTTTATCGTCAGAGATTTAGTCATGTTGGGGTGCAAAAACTGATGTTTTTCGCCCGTGCCAAGCAAAACCACTTCAGGATTAAATTCAGCAATTGTTTCAATATGCGCTTCATTTAACGTCGCAAAACTTGCGACCCCCCAATCTTTAATCAACTGCTGCGGCATCACAAGTAAACTGCCGCCGATTTTCTGTTTATTAATCTCAATAAAATGCGTGTCACAGGCGGTAATGAGGTGGTTATTTTCTGCGGTAGTTAAATGTAGTTTCATGTGGTGATTTTAACAGCTTTATGCGAATAGTTAAGATGATGGTTTCATTGAAACGAGGCCCTGTTCTAAGGTAAACTACTAGCTTTCATTTTTGTGTCTTTAAAGCGCGCTTTTAACGTGCATTTTTAGCAAAAACCTCATGATGCAGCCAATTAAAAAGTCAAATAAGCTTGCTAACGTTTGCTACGATATCCGTGGCCCAGTGTTGCAACGCGCCCGTCAAATGGAAGAGGAAGGCCAGCGCATTATCAAACTCAATATTGGCAACCCCGGTGTGTTTGGGCTGGATGTGCCTGAAGAGATGATGCAGGACGTGATGCGTAATATGAGTAAAGCGGGCGTATACACTGACAGCAAAGGCTTATTTGAGCCGCGCAAAGCCATTATGCACTACACGCAAAGTAAGCATATTGCGGGTGTAACGGTGGATGACATTATTCTTGGCAACGGCGTTTCTGAACTGATTGTGATGGCGATGCAAGGGTTGCTCAACAATGGCGATCAAGTGCTGGTGCCTATGCCAGATTATCCTTTGTGGACAGCTGCTGTGACGTTGGCAGGCGGTACTGCAAGACATTATCTTTGTGATGAAGCCACAGGCTGGCTGCCAGATTTAAAAGACATGGAAGCCAAAATCACTGCCAATACGCGCGGTATTGTGGTGATTAACCCGAATAACCCAACAGGTGCCTTGTACCCGCGTGAGACCTTGGAGGGCATTATTGAAATTGCGCGCCATCATAAACTGGTGATTTTCGCAGATGAAATTTATGACAAGGTGCTCTTTGACGGCAACGAGCATACCTCAATTGCATCGCTTGCCGATGACGTTTTATTTGTCACGTTTAACGGTTTATCCAAAAATTATCGCGCTTGTGGTTACCGCGCTGGTTGGATGATTTTAAGTGGCGAGAAAAAACACGCCACTGACTTTATCGAGGGGTTGAATATGCTCGCCTCGATGCGCTTGTGTGCCAATGTGCCAGGGCAATTGTCTATTCAAACCGCCTTGGGTGGCTACCAAAGTATTGATGATTTAGTCGCGCCAGAAGGCCGTTTGTGTAAACAGAGAGATGTTGCGTATGAATTGCTGACGGCGATTCCTGGCGTGACCTGTGTCAAACCAAAGGCGGCGATGTATCTATTTCCAAAGTTAGATCCGAAAATTTATCCAATCAAGGACGACCAGCAATTTATATTAGATTTATTGCTAGAAGAAAAAGTACTGCTCGTGCAAGGTACAGGCTTTAACTGGCCGACGCCAGACCATTTCCGCGTGGTGTTTTTACCGAATGTGGATGATTTGACAGAGGCGATTGGTCGTATTGCGCGGTTTTTAGAAAATTATAGAAAAAAGCATGATTCAAAATCAAATGGAGCTAAAGTTTGAAACAACTCAAAGTAGGTTTGTTGGGCATCGGCACCGTTGGTGGTGGTACATATACCGTATTAACCCGTAACGCGGCAGAAATTACACGTCGCACGGGTGTCGCGATTAACGTTGTACAGGTGGCAGATAAAAATATAGACCATGCAAAAGTACTCACAGGCGGTGAAGTGGACGTGACTAATGATGCGTTTGCAGTGGTCAATAATCCTAATGTGGATGTGGTGGTTGAACTCATTGGTGGTTACACTTTAAGCAAAGACTTGGTATTAAAAGCCATTGCCAATGGTAAGCATGTGGTCACAGCCAACAAAGCCTTGCTGGCTTTGCATGGCAATGAAATTTTCTCTGCCGCGCAAAAAGCAGGCGTGATTGTGGCGTTTGAAGCCGCTGTTGCAGGTGGCATCCCCATTATCAAAGCCCTGCGTGAAGGCTTGGGCGCAAACAAAATCGAATGGGTGGCGGGCATCATCAACGGTACGACCAATTTTATACTCACCGAAATGCGCGAAAAAGGCCTGACTTATCAAGATGTGATAGGTGAAGCGCAGCGTTTAGGTTACGCCGAGGCAGACCCTACTTTTGATGTGGAAGGTATTGATGCTGCACATAAGCTCACCATCTTGTCAGCCATTGCGTTTGGTATACCGATGAAATTTGAGCAAGCCTACACAGAAGGCATTACCAAATTAGCGCAGGCTGATATTCAATATGCCGAAGAATTGGGCTATCGCATTAAATTGCTTGGCATTACTAAGCGTACCGACAAAGGTGTTGAGTTGCGCGTACACCCGACTTTAATCCCAGAAAAGCGTTTGGTAGCGAATGTGAACGGTGCAATGAACGCGGTGGTGGTTAAAGGGGATGCCGTTGGTCCAACGCTCTACTATGGTGCAGGGGCGGGTGCAGAGCCAACAGCCAGTGCGGTAGTGGCTGATTTGATGGATGTGGCACGGTTAGCCAATGCGAGTGTAGAGCAACGTGTGCCTTACTTGGCGTTTCAACCCAATAGTGTGATTGATTTACCGATTTTGCCGATTTCTGAAGTTGAGAGCGCCTATTACTTGCGCTTAAGAGCTTCTGATAAACCAGGTGTGTTGGCAGGCGTGACTAAAATTTTGGCAGACCGCAATATTTCAATAGATGCGTTGCTGCAAAAAGAGCCAGATGATAACGAAACCGAAGCGGACATTGTGATTTTGACGCATGTCACAATTGAAAAAAATATGGATGCTGCGATTGCCTCTATTGAAGCACTACCTGCCACTGTGGGTAAAATCACGCGTATACGTATGGAAGAATTAGGGAAATAAATGAAATACATCAGCACGCGCGGGCAATCGCCTGCATTGCAGTTCAGTGAGATTTTATTGGGCGGGCTAGCGCCAGATGGTGGTTTATATTTGCCTGAAACCTATCCGCAAATCACCGATGCGGATTTAACCGCGATGCGCGGTATGTCATACCCTGATTTAGCCTTTGCGATTTTGTCGCGTTTTGTGGATGACATTCCAGCGGCTGATTTAAAAACCATTATCGATAAAACCTATCGTCCTGAGGTGTATGGTTTTACCCGCAAGGGCCAAAATGCGGCGGATATTACGCCCACACTTAAGCTTGACGAAAACTTATATCTATTAAGCCTTTCAAATGGCCCAACGCTCGCCTTTAAAGACATGGCCATGCAGTTACTGGGCAATCTGTTTGAATATGTGCTGACCAAAACAGGCAAAACCACCAATATTCTGGGTGCCACTTCCGGCGACACAGGAAGTGCCGCAGAATACGCCATGCGCGGTAAAAAAGGCATTCGCGTGTTTATGCTCTCGCCTCACAAAAAAATGAGCCGTTTTCAAACCGCGCAAATGTTTAGTTTGCAAGATGACAATATCTACAATATTGCCGTTGAAGGCGTGTTTGATGATTGCCAAGACATGGTAAAAGCGGTTTCAAATGACGCAGCGTTTAAGGCGGAATACAAAATTGGCGCAGTGAACTCTATCAACTGGGGGCGTATTGTCGCACAAGTGGTTTACTACTTTAAAGGTTATTTAGCCGTCACGCAAAACAATGCACAAAAAGTGAGTTTTGCTGTGCCTAGCGGCAATTTTGGCAACGTGTGCGCGGGCCATATTGCCCGTATGATGGGCTTGCCGATAGATAAATTGGTAGTTGCCACCAATGAAAACGATGTGCTGGATGAGTTTTTTAAAACAGGTGTTTATCGTCCGCGTGGTTCAGCGAATACTTATCACACTTCTAGCCCATCTATGGACATTAGCAAGGCCTCCAACTTTGAGCGTTTTGTGTTTGACTTGGTGGGTAGAGATGCCGCCAAAGTGCGCGAACTCTGGAGAAGTGTCGACAACGGTGGTGCGTTTGATATCAAACATTTAATGCCAAAATTAGCCGATTATGGTTTTGTATCGGGCAGTAGCAACCACGCTAACCGGATGCAAACGATACGCGAAACTAAAGCTAAATATGATGTGGTGATTGATACCCATACCGCGGATGGTTTAAAAGTGGCATTGGGCTATTTTAATCAAAACCAGGCCGATAAAAATACGCCGATGATTGTGCTAGAAACTGCTCTGCCTGCGAAGTTTGAAGATGCGATTACCGAGGCCTTAGGCCACGCGCCAGAGCGCCCGACTAGCCTTGAAGGCATCGAAGACTTGCCGCAGAAATTTACGGTAATGAAAGCTGATGCGGGCGTGATTAAAGACTTTATTGCGAAGAATACATAATTCCTTCGTCATTCTGGCGTAGGCCAGAATCCAGCCAAGATGAATATGCATCCATGCGATTACATATTAGCTAACCGAAGGAGTGACACGCTTTACATAGGTGTTACCACAGATTTAGTGGGAAGAATTTGGCCACATAAAAACGATGTGGTGGATGGCTTTACCAAGAAATACCATGCACATATTTTAGTTTGGTATGAGCTTCATGCTACGATAGAATCGGCAATCATGCGTGAGAAGGCACTTAAATATTGGCATCGCACGTGGAAATACTCATTATTGAACAGATGAATCCTGATTGGCTAGATTTGTATCATCAACTAACTTGACTGGATTCTGGCCTACGCCAGAATGACGGGGAGAAAATGCAGCAATACACCGATCTATTACGCCACGTACTAACCCACGGCAACAAAAAAACCGACCGCACTGGCACTGGCACAACCTCTGTTTTTGGTTATCAAATGCGGTTTAATTTGGCGGAAGGCTTTCCGCTACTCACCACCAAAAAAGTCCATTTAAAATCGATTATTCATGAGTTGTTGTGGTTTTTGCAAGGCAGTACCAACATCAAATACCTTAAAGATAACGGCGTGCGTATTTGGGATGAATGGGCGGATGAGCAGGGTAATTTAGGGCCAGTGTATGGCTATCAATGGCGCAATTGGCCTAAGCCTGATGGCACGCATATTGACCAAATTGCACAGGTGGTGAATGCGATTAAGAACACGCCAGATTCGCGCCGTTTAATTGTAAGCGCTTGGAACGTGGCCGATGTGGACCAAATGAAACTGCCGCCTTGCCATGCGTTTTTTCAGTTTTATGTGGCAGATAGCAAACTCAGTTGTCAGTTGTATCAGCGCAGTGCCGATATTTTCTTAGGCGTGCCGTTTAATATTGCCTCTTACGCGCTGCTCACCATGATGGTGGCGCAAGTGTGTGACTTGCAATTGGGTGACTTTGTGCATACGCTTGGCGATGCACATATTTACACAAATCATATGGAACAAGTACAAGAACAACTTTCACGTGATTTACGCGCATTGCCACAAATGCACATCAACCCTGAAGTGCGCGATATTTTCAGCTTTAAGTTTGAAGATTTTACGCTGGAAAATTACGACCCACACCCAGCCATTAAGGGCGTAGTTGCGGTTTAACTACCATCAAGTCGATACATGACACGCTGTTTTCTGTGCGTAAATCACCTGTAAATCACACACCTTTTACCTGCAACCTTTTTTGATGCTCTGCAAGCCTTATAAATAAAGG
>JAKPIR010000208.1 GCA_029549705.1 Pseudomonadota bacterium
TAAAGACATTCAAGACCGCACAAACGTTGAAGGCCACGGTCTGCTGGACGTGTGGATGAGTCACGGTGATAAAGTCACCGAATTACCACCCAATTTCAAAGTGATTGCCAGCAATGACACCACACCGATCGCCGCGTTTGCGGATGAAACGCGTAAATTTTACGGTGTACAGTTTCACCCTGAGGTTACGCATACCAAGCTTGGCCAAGCCATGTTAGAACGCTTTGTGCTGGAAATTTGCCAAGCCAAACCTGACTGGGTCATGAAAGACCATATTGCTGAAGCGGTAGAAAAAATTAAAGCCCAAGTGGGCGATGAAGAGGTGATTTTGGGCTTATCTGGTGGCGTAGATTCTAGCGTCGCCGCAGCACTGATTCATCGCGCGATTGGCGACCAGCTCACCTGCGTATTTGTGGACCACGGCCTACTGCGCCTGAATGAAGGCGACATGGTCATGGATATGTTTGTAGGTAAACTGCACGCAAAAGTCATTCGCGTGGATGCCAGCGACCAGTTTATGGGACATTTAGCAGGAGTGAGCGACCCAGAAGCCAAACGTAAAATTATCGGCCGCGAATTTGTAGAAGTGTTCAAAGCCGAAGCTGCCAAACTCAAAGCTGGAAACAGCGGGCATAAAGGCGCAAAATGGCTTGCGCAAGGCACCATTTACCCCGATGTGATTGAATCTGGCGGCGCAAAATCTAAAAAAGCCGTCACCATCAAAAGCCATCACAACGTAGGTGGCTTGCCTGAAACTTTAGGCTTAAAACTATTAGAACCATTGCGCGATTTATTTAAAGATGAAGTACGTGAACTCGGCGTAGCACTTGGTTTGCCGCACGATATGGTGTATCGCCACCCTTTCCCTGGGCCAGGTCTAGGCGTGCGTATTTTAGGTGAAGTCAAACGTGAATACGCCCTGCTCTTGCAACGTGCTGATGCCATTTTTATTGAAGAGCTACGCAATACGGTAGATGAAAAAACCGGTAAATCTTGGTATGACCTTACTAGCCAAGCATTTACGGTATTCTTGCCGGTAAAATCGGTGGGCGTCATGGGTGATGGCCGCACGTACGATTACGTGGTGGCTTTACGCGCCGTCGTCACCAGTGACTTTATGACCGCACATTGGGCTGAATTGCCCTATTCACTTTTAGGCCGCGTTTCAAACCGCATTATCAATGAAGTACGGGGCATCAACCGCGTGGTGTATGACGTTTCAGGCAAACCACCTGCGACCATAGAGTGGGAATAATCTCAAGCAATGAGTCGTGGATTTGTGAAAGAAGATGACCTGGAACTCGCGGGTACCGATTTACCGGAGCGGCCCATCAGCGCACAGCCCAATTACGTAACGGTCAATGGCTACGCACAATTGCAACAGCAGGCTGAAGCGCTTGAGACGTCAAGACTGCAATTAAAAGCCAATAAAGATGATGCGAGTACGCAACAAAAACTAGCGGTTGTGGAGCGTGACTTGCGCTATGTATCGGCACGCTTAGAAAACGCAATACTGACAACACCGAATAAAAGTGCAGAGCAAGTTTTATTTGGCGCCACGGTGAAAGTGGAAGATGAAGATGGCAAACTGCAGCAATTCACTATTGTGGGTGAAGATGAAGCTGACATCCATCTCAATAAAGTCAGTTGGGTTTCACCTCTGGCCAAAGCGCTGATTGGCAATAAAGTGGGCGATGTTGTGAATTGGCCACGCCCAGCTGGGAATACAACGCTTGAAATTATCAGCATTCATTACAGTTAAGGATTTAAAGCACACATGAACGTCACTGAAGCCATTATTCAACGCCGCGCAGTAAAAGCGTACGACCCAAATCACAAAATGACGGATGAGGAAATCGCCAAACTCATGTCGCTCGCGATGCTCTCGCCAACTGCATTCAACATCCAAAATTGGCGTTTTGTGCTGGTGACAGACCCCGCTTTGCGCCAAAAAGTACGTAAGGCGAGCTGGGATCAAGCGCAAGTCACCGATGCCTCACTTTTAATTGTGCTCACCGCCGACTTGAAAGCTTGGGAAAAAGAGCCTCAACGCTATTGGAAAAATGCGCCGCAGGCCGCGCAAGATGTTTTAATCCCGATGATAGGGCAATATTACAACGGACGCGAACAAGTACAACGCGACGAAGCTATGCGCTCATGCGGCATGGCAGCGCAAACTATGATGCTGGCCGCCAAAGAAATGGATTACGATACCTGCCCGATGGATGGTTTTGATTTTGATGCGGTAGCAAAGCTGCTTAACTTGCCTGAGGATCATATTCCCACCATGTTTGTGGTGGTGGGCAAAGCCTTACAAGAAGCCCCACCTCGGGGCGGGCAACTCAATATGGATGAGGTTGTCATTTACAACAAATTTTAAATAACCTGTAGAAGCGCAATTTATTGCGCTCCTACAAAATACTCTTAAGGGTTCAATGTGTTAATCAGCAACAATATCACCGTACAATTTGGCGCTAAGCCGCTTTTTGAAAACGTCTCTGTTAAATTTGGCGACAACAATCGCTATGGGCTGATTGGCGCCAACGGCTGTGGCAAATCCACCTATATGAAAGTGCTCGCTGGTGTTTTAACACCCAGTGCCGGCAACGTTTCTATGGATAACCATGAGCGCATGGCATTTTTGAAACAAGACCAATTTGCCTACGAAGACCAACGTGTGCTCGATGTGGTGATGCAAGGCCATGAGCAAATGTGGAAAGCCATGCAAGAGCGCGATGCCATATATGCCAACCTAGAAGCCACCGAAGATGACTACATGCGCGCTGCCGAACTGGAAGGCGTGTTTGCGGAATTTGACGGCTACACTGCAGAAGCACGCGCGGGTGAATTGCTATTGGGTGTGGGCATTCCCATTGAACAACATAATGGGCCCATGAGCGCGGTGGCCCCGGGCTGGAAATTGCGTGTGCTGCTGGTACAAGCCCTGTTTGCCAACCCGGATATTCTGCTGCTAGATGAGCCGACCAACAACTTGGATATCAATACCATTCGCTGGCTGGAAGACGTGCTAAACAACCGCGATTGCACCATGATTATCATCTCGCATGATCGCCACTTTTTGAATCAGGTCTGTACGCACACTTGCGATATGGATTACGGCAAAATCACAGTGTATCCTGGTAATTATGATGATTACATGGAAGCAAGCACGCAGGCGCGCGCGCAACAAGCCAAAGATAACGCAAAAGCCAAACAACAAATCGCCGACTTGCAAGACTTTGTGCGCCGCTTCTCTGCCAACGCTTCTAAAGCCAAGCAAGCCACTAGCCGCGCTAAGCAAATTGATAAAATTAAAATTGAAGAATTCAAACCTTCCAGTCGTCAATATCCATTTATCCGCTTTGATTATGACGAGCGCGATAAGCTGCACCGCAATGCAGTAGAACTGAAAAAACTTAGCCACGGCTTTGACAAACCGTTATTTAACGACGTAAATATGATGTTTGAAGCAGGCGAAAAAGTCGCCATTATCGGTGAAAACGGTATTGGTAAAACCACGTTTTTACGCTGCTTAGCGCGCGACTTACAGCCTAATCACGGTGAGGTGAAATGGGCAGAAAAAGCCAATATCGGTTACTTTGCACAAGACCACGAATACGAATTTGAAGACGGCGAAGACTTGTTTGAATGGATGACCAAATTCAGGCAAACGGGCGATGACGACCAAGTGGTCCGCAGCATGTTAGGTCGCCTGCTGTTTAGTGGCGATGACACCAAAAAATCTGTCAAGGTACTTTCAGGTGGCGAAAAAGGCCGTATGCTGTACGGCAAACTTATGCTTGGTAAATACAACGTGCTGCTGATGGATGAGCCGACCAATCACATGGATATGGAATCCATCGAAGCACTTAACACCGCATTGGTTAAATACAAAGGCACGCTGTTTTTTGTCAGCCATGACCGCGAATTTGTGAGTTCCATCGCCTCGCGCATCATTGAAATTAAAGCCGATGGCATTGTCGACTTTACCGGCAATTATGAAGATTACTTGGCAAGCCAAGGCGTAGAATAAGCCTTAACACCATGCTCAAAGCACTTTGGGTGGCTTTTTTAGTGATTGTCTGGTTTTTCACTTTAGTGATGCATAGCATGGTGTTTCAGTATTACAGCTTTCGTGGTATTGCCTATTTACTTGGGCTTTTTTGGCTTATTTACATAGCTGGCTTGTTGTTTGAGCAAAGCCGCATCACAGACACCGCTTGGGCCATGCTGCTGGGCTACGCGATTGGTATGATACGCCTGCTCGATTTGCTCCCCAATCAGCAACAATATGCCCATTGGTTAAAGCACGTGCCAACGTTTATAGTGGGTAGCGCAGGTTTACTTTTTATATTGATATTTGTCGGCCTGTTACCGCTCGTCGCCAAAAATATCATCACATCACATAAAGCTAAAAATCGCGTTTTAGGGCGCGATGCTTAATCTTTCGGTCAGTTTTTATAGTTTGAATCAATACATTTCCACTGCATGTCCCACCCCCGGCAACATCGTAACACCCTGCACAAAAAAGTAACTTTTCAATGAAATTTATCTTCAACCTTTTTTGATACTCCAGAAGCCTTGTAAATAAAGGCTTGCAAGGCAGATAAATTTTCTCGGACGTTCTAATGTTGCGCTTCTTGCAACTTGGTAATGAATTTCGCGCGATTAGATTAAATTTTTTATGCGCGTAATTTGATGTTTATCAACACAAACTTGAGTCAGTCGGCGCATATTACGCATACAAAATACTGTTCGTCATTTTTAATAATTTTTGCCTAGAGGAGTTTTACCATGAGATTACTCACTGATTTGTTTTCATCTGATTTTGGTCTGATGAGCGTGGCGGTTATCGGGATAGTGGTTTTTATGAGCGTTTGGTATTACCGTTTTTTTAAGCGTCATATGGACGAAGATGCTAAAAACGCTGGGCAATAGCTTTTACTTATAGCCTCTCGCGTTGAGCAGCTGATGAATTGCTTGGTCTTTGACAAGCCAAACGGCTGAGTTTGGCTTGCAAAACTGTGACTTAATATTTCAAATTTCACTTTTTATCAAACAGCTGATAAAACCTAACTTCTGTCTTAAGTGTTTAGTTAAGCTAGGCAATCAGCATTCACCGTATGTGAGCGTGCATGCTAGAATGCAAATAACGATGCCGAACTAACCACATCGCAACTTGTCACTTAGCTTGTGAGTTTTTCCATTTTGCACAACCACAGATGCCAATAAAAATAAAATATCATTACAGGGCAAAGCAGTTATTGAGTTTACGTCTGTTGCTGCTCAGTGTTGGTCTAATGCTATCGTGGCAATCTACCATCAGTAGTGCGGATGAATCCATTTGGTACCGCACGGGCGACCCGCTCAATACGGAAGCACAACTGCCTCCCCCCATTCCTGAAGGTTATAGCGAGAGTACTGCTTGCAACGCGCGTAGTGATGACCAAGCACTCACATTGGCCGATGTTGCTGAAGCCGCTTTGTGCAACAACCCGCAAACCCGCAGCGCGTATGCCAGTGCACGTGTGCAGGCGGCGCAACTCGGTATTGCAAAATCGGCCTATTTACCCACGGTCAATGACAACCTTGCGGACAATTTAAATGTGGCCTTACCTGAACAAACCTTCCGCAAT
>JAKPIR010000232.1 GCA_029549705.1 Pseudomonadota bacterium
CAAAGGCAGCCATCACTATGATGTCCGCACTGGTTCGATTTTCAATTCGCTTTCATGGCGTGGTGATTGGCTTGGCATGCCTGCTGGTGGTCTATGGTTTGTACAACTTATCGCGTGCAAATCTGGATGTGTTTCCGGAATTCTCCCCCACGCAAGTTGTTATTCAAACCGAGTCACCTGGATTATCATCAAGTTTAGTTGAGCAACTGGTCACGCAGCCGATTGAAAACACGCTTTCCGGAACGGTTGGCGTAGAGTCAATGCGCTCTCAATCTATTCCTGGCTTATCTATCATCACCATTATTTTTAATGAAAACACCGATATTTATAAAAATCGTCAAGTCGTTGCCGAACGCTTAGCGACACTCAGCAATCAATTACCTAAAAATATTGTCCCCAATATCACGCCGCTAACTTCTAGTGCCAGCTCGGTGCTAGGCATGGGCATTACCTCTGATAAGCGCAGTTTGATGGAGTTACGTACATTGGTGGATTGGACGATACGCCCGCACATCATGGCAGTGCCGGGTGTGGCAGATGTGAATGTACTGGGTGGCGACGTGCGCCAGTTCCAGATTTTGGTGGACCCAAAAAAACTTGTCCAGTATAACTTATCCATACAAGAAGTATTGGCCGTAACTGCACGTGTTACCGGCGTGCGTGGCGCGGGATATATCGAAAATAATAATCAGCGTATTTTAATCAACACGGAAGGACAGGCTAAAAACGCGAACGAGCTAGCCATGATGCCAATTTTGCATCGCCAAGGTAAAACGGTGCGTTTGAGCGATATAGGCGAGGTTGTAGTCGGTGCAGCACCTTCTATCAGTGCGGCAGCTATCAATGGCAAAGAAGGCGTGTATTTCTCAGTACAGGGCCAATTGGGTGCAAATACCAAAGCCGTAACTGAGGCGGTTGAAAAAGCCATGCACGAACTCGAACCCGAGTTAAAAGCACAACAAATTACTTTTTACCCTGAATTGTTCCGCCCGGCAAATTTTATTGAAACTGCTATTGATGGTGTTAAAACCGACATACTGATTGGCTCTGTGCTGGTTATCGCGATTTTGTTTTTATTTTTATTTAATGCTCGTACCGCATTTATTTCTGCCACCGCCATACCACTCTCATTGTTGGCCGGCACGATTGTGCTGAGTTATTACGGCATTGGCCTCAACATCATGGTGCTTGGCGGCTTGGCAATTGCCTTGGGTGAAGTGGTTGATGACGCCATTATTGATACAGAAAACATTTTCAGACGACTACGTGAAAACCGTTTACTGGCAAACCCACTGGCCGCTCACCATGTCGTCTTTAATGCCTCAATGGAAGTGCGTAGCTCTGTAGTCTACGCCACCATTATCGTGGTATTGGTTTTCTTGCCTTTACTGACCTTATCAGGCGTTGCAGGCAAGTTATTTGCCCCGTTGGGTTATGCCTATATCAGCGCCATTATGGCCTCTTTAGTGGTTGCCCTCACCTTAACCCCTGCCCTCTGCTATCTGTTATTCACCCATGGAAAATTAGAGAGCGGAGACCCCCCGCTCATTGCTTGGCTAAAGGTACGTTACGAGCGTTTATTAAAGCAAATTGAAAAACGCTACATCATGATATTAAGTGTAAGCACTATCATTATCGCACTTGGCCTTGGCATTTTGCCGCTATTCAAAAGCCAGTTCATCCCTAGCCTGCATGAAGGCCATTATATTATGCACATGACGGCAGTCCCCGGCACGTCAGTGCAGGAGTCTTTACGCATCGGTAAACGGGTGTCTAAGGTGATTGAAAACATCAAAGGTGTGAAATCAGTGACCCAATGGGTAGGCCGCGCGCCAAACGCTGCCGACACTTTTGGTACGCATTATAGCGAATTTGAAATTGAGCTTGGACAAGCCTCAGGCCCTGAACAGCGTTATATTCTCAACCGCATTCGAGAAGAACTTGCGGGAGAGGTTGAAGATGAAGATGGCGATGGCATTGCTGAAATTGGCTTTATAGGTGTCAATTTTGCCATCAACACGTTTTTAACCGAACGTATTGAAGAAACCATTTCCGGCTACACCGCTGCCATGGTGATTAACATTCATGGCCAGGATTTAGATGCGCTTGACCGCGATGCACGTGAAGTAGCCGGGTTGTTGAGCCGCATTTCTGGGGCGACAGATATACAAATTCAGTCACCCCCAGGCACGCCAGAACTTACTATCCGGCTCAGACCAGAACGCTTGGCCATGTATGGCTTGCAATCGCTTGATGTCTTAGAAAACATTCAGGCGGCTTATGAAGGCGTGCAGGCGACACAAATTTATCAGGGCAATCAGGTCACCAGCGTCAATGTGATGTTTACCCACAACGTCCGAGATGATTTGCGTGAAATTGGCTTGCTGCCCCTAAAAAATCCTGATGGGAAAATGATTCTACTGAAAGAGGTTGCCAACATCACACAGGAAAATGGCCGCTCAAAAATCTTACATGCAGGCGCCAAACGCATCCAGACTGTCACCTGTAACATTCAAGACCGCGACGTGACGAGTTTTGCCAGTGAATTGAAAAAACGTATGCATAAAGAGGTAAAACTCACACCGGGCAACTTTGTGACCTATACCGGCGAAGCTGAAGCTAACGCACAATCGCGTGAAGACCTCATCGTACATTCGTTACTCGCTGGCGTTGGCATTTTCTTGATGCTCTATATTGCCTTTGGCCGCCTGCGTAATTTGCTGCTGACGTTTGCCAACCTTCCCTTTGCCCTAATTGGCGGTGTAATTGCAGCCATGTTTACCGGCGGCTGGATTTCGCTCGGCTCATTGGTTGGCTTTGTCACGTTATTTGGCATTACCCTGCGCAATTCCATTATGATGGTTTCTCACTATCAGCATTTGGTGGATGAAGAACATTGTGTATGGGGCTTGGAAACCTGCATACGCGGCGCTTCAGAGCGCCTGCCATCCATTTTAATGACCGCACTAGTCACAGCGCTGGGTTTACTGCCTTTGGCCATGGGAACAGGCCAGCCAGGACGTGAAATTGAAGGGCCGATGGCGACCATTATTGTTGGCGGACTGGTGACTTCGACCATACTAAACTTGCTGATTTTACCTACCATCATGCTGCACTTCGGTAAGTTTGAAAAACCCACGCAGGTTTAGTTGTTTGGGTGTTTTTAAACTCTTTTTGTATTCAATGAATCTGCGCTAAAATCCCCCGAGAAAAAAATAATGCCCTGGAAGCCTTGTAAATAAAGG
>JAKPIR010000228.1 GCA_029549705.1 Pseudomonadota bacterium
CCGTTAGATAAAAATACGCCATCCGGTTTGTAGGCGAGCGCTTCAGCGGCAGATGCTTGGGCTGGCAACACCGTTACCCTACAGCCGCGAGAAACCAGCATGCGTAAAATATTGCGCTTTACACCGTAATCATAAGCGACCACATGAAACTGCTGGGCTGGCGCCGCCGTGAACCCCTGACCCAAGGCCCATTCACCTTCGGTGAATTCGTAAGGCTTTTCGCAGGTCACGACTTTTGCTAAATCCAGGCCATTCAAACCAGGGAAATCCGCAATCAACTGCTTGGCCAAGGCTAGCGCTTTCGCTTCGTCTGCCTCTCCCGCGATTACCGCACCTGTTTGCGCACCCTTTTCACGTAGAATTCGAGTCAGTTTACGCGTATCAATATCGGCGATTGCGACAATATGATTGTCTGCCAAATAATCAGATAACGATTGTGTGTTTCTAAAATTGGAGTGAATTAAAGGCAAGTCACGAATAATCAAACCGCTGGCATACACGCGGCCAGATTCGATATCCTCATGATTCACACCGTAATTGCCGATGTGTGGATAAGTGAGCGTAACGATTTGTTTGGTGTAGGACGGGTCAGTTAAAATCTCTTGATAACCTGTCATTGAGGTGTTGAACACCACCTCACCCACAGTTTGGCCACTTGCCCCGATTGAGGTGCCACGAAACACAGTTCCATCTGCAAGTACTAGTATGGCGGGCAGGTTTTGTGACACGGCAACTCCTTGTTTTACAACATTAATTAATTTTAACTTTTTGTCCATCATGAGCAGATGGCAGATATGCAAAACGGGAGGAGCGTGTAGAGACTCTTCCCGTTTCAGAATTAACGAATTATAGCGAAAAACTAAGCGCTTATCAAGCTGACATTACAGGGTTTGTAGCTGCTGATCATGCAGTTTTGCCAGCCAAAGTTGTGCAACTATTGCACCAATGAGCGCAATAAACATATCCCACTGCGTATCCCACACGTCGCCCTGCGTACCAAGAAACGCCTCTGCCGCTGTGCCTGAAGCCGCCGCCACCCACCACTCAATCAGTTCATAAAAAGCACTGATGCTCAAGGCAATGCTACACACGATAAAAAATAGCCATGGCCCTTTTTTGACCACACTGTTACGTAATAAAATTTCACGCGCAATCATGGCCGGGATAAACCCCTGCGCAAAATGCCCCACTCGATCGTAATAATTGCGGCTTAGCTCAAAAGTGTCACGCAGCCAGTTAAATGCCGGCACTTCAGCATAAGTATAGTGCCCGCCTATCATTAAAATAATGGCATGACCTAAAATTAATACGTATAACAATCGCGTGAGTGGAAACGTTTGATACGTGTAGTACAAGATTGGCAAGGCGATTAGCACTGGGGCTACCTCTAGAAACCAAGTAAAGTAATCGGACGGTGAAATAGCAGACCAAACGAACACTGCCGTTAACATAAGTAATAAAATTGTGAAAAACGGGCGGCGATTAAAAGTCATGTGATGATTAAAGTGATGAATGTGTGAAATATGCATTAGCCCAGCAATGCCAATTCAGCCTCGCTAAACCCTGCCAGCCGACGCGCTTCAAGGTTAAAAGGTCCGCGTAGTTTGGGTGCCTTGTATTGCTGGCAAAGCGCTTCAAACGTTGCAATCGGTGGCAAATCACGCGCCACGCACAGCCAGTTAAACCAATGGTTACCAATGGCCACATGGCCAATTTCATCGCGCAGAATAATATCGAGTATTTCCGCAACAGCCGTATCGCCAATTTGTGCAAATTTATTGCGTAATGGTACTGAAGCATCCAGCCCGCGCGCTTCCATGGTGCGCGGCACCAAGGCCATGCGTGCCAGCACGTCTTCATTGGTACGCTCGGCCATCTCCCATAAGCTATTATGCCCGCTAAAATCACCATACTGATAGCCGATTTGCTGCAAATGCGTCTGCAATAAATGAAAGTGATAAGCCTCTTCGGCGGCGACCTTTAACCAATCAGCATAGTAGGCTTTTGGCATGTCGGCAAAGCGCCAAACGGCATCAAGCGCCAAGTTGATAGCATTAAATTCAATATGCGCAATGGCGTGAATCAGCGCCGCGCGGCCCTCAATCGTGCGCATTGAACGCTTTTCAACTTCTAACGGTGAAACTAAAACGGGGCTGGCTGGCCGACCTGGAATTTCATCTCTCGCAGTGAGTTGAGCGGCCACATCCAAGTGCAACTGACCTGACAGCCAGGCTTGATTGAGCGCACCCACGCCAGCGGCTTTATCTGCCACATGGTTGCAACCAAGCCAATGTAAGGCACTTTGTCGGAGTTCGTTCATGGTTAACCTATTGTAGAAGCGCAATAAATTACGCTTCTACACAAACCCTTATTTCAACGGAATAAAATCGAGCTCACCGGCCTTCATATCCGGCACCATCAAATAATGCTCATCTTTGGTGATGGCAATATCCGCCGCGGCTTGGTAACCGCTTTTCATTTCCGTGACATCCCCTTTGTTGTTCACGCTAAACACTTTGCCTGATTTCCAATCACTCACGTACATCATGCCGTTGGAGTGATGCACCAAACCATCGCCGCCGCCAAATCCTTCTGCAAGGTCGGTCAATACCTTGGTTTTTTGGTTAAGGCTATACAAAATACCAGAGGTAAAATCCACCACCAGCAGCACTTCGCCGGTATCATCCGCCAGCAAGCCATTGGGCGCTTTAATGCGCGCGTCTTGCGTGTTGCTCAACAACAAACTCACCTGGCCTTGTGGATTGATTTTAAAAATTGCACCGCCCAAGCCCGTATTGAACAAATCGCCACTGTCGCTCACATATAAATTGCCTTGCGGGTCGGCTTCTAAGTCATTTAAAAAATAAGGCGAGCCGTGCAACGCGCCTGAAAAAGCTTCTGCCGCCGCAAACACGCTAGATTTTCCATCGGCGCTAATCTTTAACACGCGATGATTATCTGCCACATACAAATCCGCACCAATCACTGCCAAGCCTTTCGGGTCATCTAAACCGCTGGCATACACTGAAGTCTTGCCCTGAGCGTCAATCAGTGTGATTTTTCCATCCCCCGCCTTGCCAAATTCACCAATTTCAGACACAAAAATTCGGCCATCTTTGGCCTGCACTACAGATTCAGGTGTTTTTAGACCGGTGATTTTTTGCCGCGCTATGGATGCATTTTGTGGCGCTTTAACCTCTTTTGTGCAACCTGTGCCAAACGCAGCAAGAAGCACTGCTGACAACAGCGTAACTTTAAAAAATGGTACTTTAGTGCATATTTTAGTTTGCATGGTGGCCCTTTCAAATTTAAAACAAATCGCGCAAGAACTTTGCATTATCTTACTCGTATTCCCACTAAAACGATATGATTTTTTTTGCCACAATATCGTGAAAAAACGGCATTAAACAGCCTGTTTTTTGTACGAGAAAATTTTTCTGCCCTGCAAGCCTTTATTTACAAGGCTTCCAGAGCATCGAAAAAGGTTGGGGTGAATTATTGTGTAAAAATTGGTTTTTCACACGTCGCAAATTTTAAATTTAATTGCACTTTTTGTGCGCCGTTATAACGATTAGTTTGCAATTGATAGGCCGCAAAAATCGGGCCTTCAAACATGTCGGCATGGTTAAAATAAATAGCATCTATAGTGGCGCCGTCTTTTTTTAAAGTGAGCTTGAGGTGTTTTTCACTCAGCACGCGTTGACTTAGCACTTCAAAGGTATCAAAAAACAGCGGCGGCGCAAAGCCTTGCCCCCACACCTGATTTTCAAGCGCTTGTGCGGTTTCAAATGTCATCACATCGGGGGATAAATTGCCATCGACTTCTAGCACTGACGCTAAATCTGCCTCGTTGATTAAACTTCTCACCACCGCTTCAAAGCCATGTTTAAATTGTTCAAAGTCTGCAAGTTTGATGGTTAACCCTGCCGCCATGGCATGGCCGCCAAATTTTAATATTAAATCGGGCTGATGTTTGGCGAGTAAATCCAAAGCATCGCGCAAATGCAGCCCGGCAATTGAGCGGCCCGAACCTTTCAGCAGGCCCTCGCCTGCATCGGCAAAAGCAATGACAGGCCGATGATGGCGCTCTTTGATGCGCGATGCCAAAATGCCAATCACGCCCTGATGCCAATCATTCTGATAAATGCTGATGCTGAATTGATTTTCAACCGCAATATCATCCAAAGAGAGTTGTGCACCTTCTTGCATGTCGGCCTCAATGCTGCGGCGCTGCAGGTTAAGCGTATGCAGCTGCTGGGCGGTTGTGGCAGCCTCTGCTTCATTTTCGGCCAACAAACATTGAATGCCTAAGCGCATATCATCCAGCCGACCCGCCGCATTGAGCCTTGGACCCACATAAAAGCCTAAATCCTGCGCGTTCACTTGTGCCAGTTCGCGGCCGCTTACGCGCAACAATGCTTGTATGCCCAGCGAACACGCGCCTGCGCGAATTCTACGCAAACCCTGCTCCACCAGAATGCGGTTGTTATCATCTAATTTCACTAAATCTGCCACCGTGCCGAGTGCGACTAAATCAAGCAATTCGGTTAGATTGGGTTCGGGCGTTAACGCAAAAGCACCGCGCGTACGTAATTCTGCACGTAACGCGAGCAAGCCATAGAACATCACCCCCACACCGGCCAAGTGCTTGCTCGGAAAATCACAGCCATGCTGATTCGGGTTAATAATACAGGCGGCCTGCGGCGTAATTTGGCCGGGCAAGTGATGGTCGGTAATCAGCACTTGTATGCCCAGCGCATTGGCCGCCGCCACGCCCTCTACACTGGCGATGCCATTATCTACCGTGATGATGACATCGGGCTTTTGCCGGGCCGCAAGCGCCACAATTTCGGGGGTGAGACCGTAGCCGTATTCAAAACGATTAGGCACTAAAAAATCCACATAGGCACCAAAGGCGCGTAAGCCTTTGACGGCAACAGCGGTGGCGGTGGCGCCATCGGCATCATAATCGCCAATCACCAAGAGTTTTTTCTGTTGCGCAATAGCATCGGCCAGCAATGTGGCCATCGCAGAATTATTGGTGAGTAACGCGGGCGGTATTATTTGCCCTAACGAAGTTTCAAGCGCAGCTTTATTGGTAACACCGCGTGCCGCATATAGCCGCGCCGAAAACGGGTTGACCCCTTCTGCAACCAGTTTGCTGACGATGCTTTCATCAAAAGTGCGTAGTTTGATTCGCATATTGTTACGCTTAATTTCTCAATGGCGTTAATTGGCCGCCGCCATAGCACCAAATGCTATTCATGGCTGGCTGACGGCGCATTTCACGCGCTTGATTGACAGGATGCTCAAACAACAGCATTTGCATTTCATTAATAAACTGCGCCCAGCGCATCGCCCCTTCGCCCGTGGGCATATAGGCATGAATGTCTTGATTTAGCACACGCTCAGGGCTGAATGTTTGAATCTGCGGGGAATGCGCCAACCTTAAAAACCAAAGGTTTTCGTGCCAAAAAAACTGCATGCCATCGGCACCAAAATGTCCATTTAACAAGGCGGTGAGGGCATCTGCTTCATGCTGCGCTAAAGGCAAAGGTACGGGAGTGGCTAAACTGAAGGTGTCGCGCTGCAACACCAAATGCACAGGGGCCGCAAAAAACCAATAGGCATCGGCAGGATGATTGCCCAAGCGTTGCCAGGCTACCGCTGCATTCAGCTTTGTTTGCGTTAAAAATAGTCGCCTAAAAAAATCAACGCCTTGCTGCAAAAAGGGATTCATCCGCAAATTTTAACATCATTCAATCTTTGGCCTTGCACGAAATGCGCCGGCTTTGTTTGTATGACATAAAAAAACCAGCCGCGTAATCACGCGGCTGGCGCTAGTCTCAAT
>JAKPIR010000257.1 GCA_029549705.1 Pseudomonadota bacterium
AGAAATACCTCTTTTTTGTTTTTTTCCAGATGATCACATAGTATGATTGCGGCTGTTTAAATCACCTCTATCACGTGAAATCACACGTCAAACTTATGCCGCACTCACAATCTGAACAGCTTTTAAAATTGCGGTCTGGCCAGTTATCAGGCGCTAAACGCCTAGATTTATCATGCGGACTGACTGCGTTTCCAACCGAAATTTTTGATTTGGCTGATTCTTTAGAGGTGCTCAATCTTTCAGGCAATGCTTTATCGTCATTGCCACATGATTTTGCGCGGCTTAAAAAATTGAAGATTTTGTTTTGCTCGAACAATCAATTTACCGAAGTGCCAGAAGTGTTGGGGCAATGTGATTCCCTCAGTATGATTGGATTTAAAGCAAATAGAATCAGCAGATTACCTGAACAATCACTGCCAAAAAATCTGCAATGGCTGATTTTAACCGACAATCAATTAGCCGCAGTTCCAAGCGCAATTGGCCAATGTACCCGCTTGCAAAAGCTTATGTTAGCGGGCAATCAGCTGACCAGTTTGCCCAACAGCTTGGCGGCGTGTACCGCGCTTGAATTACTGCGCATTTCAGCCAATCGCTTTGCATCGTTGCACGATTGGTTACTTGATATGCCGCGGTTGGCTTGGCTTGCTTTTGCAGGCAATCCATTTTGCCAGTCGCTGGAGCAAAAAAAGTCTTCACAGCAAGCCATAACAGCCATTGACTGGGCTAATTTAAGCATCCAAAAACCGCTCGGCGAAGGCGCTTCAGGCGTGATTTATCAGGCAGACTGGCAGTGTAGTCCCACTGAAGTCAAATCCATCGCAGTCAAGCTATTCAAGGGTGCAGTCACCAGCGACGGACTACCTCAAAACGAAATGTCCGCATGTATCGCCGCTGGTGCACACCCCAATCTCACCAAAATTGAGGGCGTTATTTGCAATCATCCCGACCATATTCAAGGCCTTGGCATGGCATTGATTGACCCAAACTATATTAACCTTGCAAACCCGCCCAGCTTTGCCACTTGCACTCGAGATGCTTACGCCACTGACGCCACATTCACCTTTAGCCAACTCATGAATATTGCCACTGGTGTTGCCAGTGCCGCACAACATCTACACGCAAACCACATTTTGCATGGCGATTTATACGCCCACAATATTTTGCATAACGCACAAGGCCAATGCCTGTTAAGCGATTTTGGTGCTGCGTCATTTATTTCAAATGGTTTAAATGATGAAGCCGAGCGGTTACAAAAAATTGAAGTGCGCGCTTATGCATGCCTACTTGAAGAACTTATTGAGCGATGCGTATCATCAACACCTTCACTGGCGGCATTAAAGACATTACAGCAAGACTGCGCGCAGGCTAACATCAGCGCAAGGCCATTATTTTCTGATATAAGCGCCAACCTCAGAGCGTTATCATAAATGCCTCGTATGCGTTAAAATGCTGCACCATGCAAGGTTTTTACACATTTTTAGCGCCTGCAAAGATCGGAAGAGCGTCGTGTAGGGAAA
>JAKPIR010000258.1 GCA_029549705.1 Pseudomonadota bacterium
CAAAACCGTCAAAGTCAACACCGTTAAAACCGGCACAGATGACGGCGAATGGGAAGAGTTTTAAGCCGAGAAAACACGAAAACCAGCGTGTTTTAACCCACAACCTTTTTTGATGCCCTGCAAGCCAAGTAAATAAAGGCTTGCAGGGTAGTGTTTTTTGCTCGGGCGAATTTAGTCAGCTAAAACAGTTAGTTTGAAAATGAAAAATGCTACTTGTAATTGCATGAATTGCGTCTTATTTCAGCGCCTATTGTCATTGTCAGTTTGCCGGCGTGAGGCGTATTATGCTTTTAACTTGCCGCCCGAATGGTATTTAAATGCGCATGAATAAACAAAATCAATATTTATGGCTGGTACTCACTTGCTGCATTTTTGTGGGCGAGTTGCTCATTATGCTGATGTTGCACAATTTGCCTACCTTGAATCCGTGGGTGGAATCACTGCTTGATGCAACTTTGCTATCGCTATTTGTTGCGGTGTTGATGTATGTTTTTGTGTTTCGTAACATGAAAAAATCTATTGAAGATATTTCAAAGGCCGAAGAAGAATTGCGTTTGGTTTCAGTTGCTTTTGAAATGCAAGAAGCGATTATGATTACCGACGTCAATGCCAATATTTTGCGCGTTAATAAAGCATTTGAAAAAATTACCGGCTACACCGAGCAAGAAGTGATAGGGAAAAACCCACGCATTTTAAGTTCTGGCATGCATGACCGTGACTTTTACAGAAAAATGTGGAATGACTTGCTTCATGACGGTATTTGGAAAGGTGAAATGTGGGATAGAGGCAAAAATGGTGAAATTTATTCCAAACTTGCCACGATATCAGCAGTAAAAAATGATAAAAATGAAACCGTGCAATATGTGGCGGCCTTTACAGACAACACCGCACATAAAAAGGCAGAGAATGAGATTTATCGCTTAGCGTTTTACGATGCGCTAACGGGCTTGCCAAACCGCAGATTGTTGCTTGATCGCTTGAGCGTTGCGCTCTCGAGCTCTGCGCGTAGTCAGTTATATGGCGCGTTGATTTTTTTAGATTTAGATAATTTCAAAACGCTAAACGACACACTCGGCCATTACTATGGTGACATGCTGCTGGTAGAAGTGGCAAAGCGCCTCAAAGCGAGTGTACGTGAAATGGATACGGTAGCGCGTTTAGGTGGCGACGAGTTTGTGGTATTGCTTGAAGATTTAGCCGCAAACCAGCAAGAAGCCACGCGAAAAGTGGCACAAATTGCAGAAAAATTACGCATTAAAATCGCCACACCATACCAGCTGAACGAAAATATCCGTCACAGTAGCCCAAGCATAGGCGTGTGCATGTTTTATGGCAATCAAGTGAGCGTAGACGATTTGTTGAAATATGCTGATATGGCGATGTATCAAGCAAAAAACGCGGGCAGAAACCGTATACGCTTTTTTGACCCGCACATGCAGCAATTGGTTGAAACACGAGCCTTGATGGAGGCCGATTTGCGTAGTGCAATCAACGGCCAACAACTAAGCCTTTATTACCAAGTGCAGCTAGACCAAACCATGCAGCCGATAGGCGCGGAAGCGCTACTGCGCTGGCAGCACCCAACCCGTGGTTTTGTGTCCCCGGTTGATTTTATTCAGATTGCAGAAGAAAGTTCGTTAATCTTAGATATTGGTGATTGGGTGCTGGAGACGGCTTGCCAGCAGTTGGCGCGCTGGAGTCAGTTTGAAAAAACGCGGCATTTAGTATTGGCAATCAACATTAGTGCACAGCAATTTATGCAAACTGATTTTGTTGAACATGTGGCAACCTCGGTTAAGGCGAACCAAATCAACCCGGCATGCTTAAAACTTGAGTTAACTGAAAGTGTCGCGTTAGGTGGCTTAGATATTGTGGTAACAAAAATGCTGGCATTGAAGCATGGCATCGGTGTGACCTTGTCGCTGGATGACTTTGGCACAGGTTACTCCTCCCTGTCTTATTTGAAAAAATTGCCATTTAATCAAATTAAAATTGACCGCAGTTTTGTGCGCGATATGCTAACAGATGCCAGTGACGCCATGATGGTGAAAAATATTATTGATATGACCCATAACTTTGGCATGCAAGTAATCGCAGAAGGGGTTGAAACCGAACAGCAACTGGCCTTGTTGCGCGAGTACGGTTGTATGTCATACCAAGGTTATTTGTTTAGCAAACCATTGCCAATAAACGAATTTGAACTGCTTTTAACGAGCGTAGCCAAGACTGAGTGAAAATGAGTGAGCTGCAACAGTCGCAACTCACTCATGGTCATGCCTTATTCTTTACCTATTTGGTATACTTCTTCTTCGTGTTCAAGTACTTTACCCGTAATCGCATCAACTTCTACTTCAATTTCTTTGCCATCAGCCGTTTTGATATCAAACTCGTAAGATGGGTTGCCATCAGATTCGATAGAGTATTCTTTTTCAACCACTGTGCCTGGAAAAGCCGCTAAAGCAGTTTTTTCTGCATCTGCTTCGCTTACTTTTGCCTTGTCTTTAAAAGCTGGCACATTAGCATCAGCAACTTCAACTTCTTCTTCAATAATTTTGCCAGTAATCGCACTAACTTCTACTTCATATTCAGCGCCATCTGCAGCTCTAATATCAAATTCGTAATGAGGTTTACCTTTTGATAATTCAAGTTCTACAGTTTCTACGTCACCAGGGTGCTTAGCAAGTGCTGTTTTTAAAGCCTTTTCAAAGCTGACTTTAGTTTTAGGGATTTTTAATTCTGCAGAGGCGATGCCAGCTGTCAATGAGAGAGCAGCTGCAATAGCGGCTGATAATAATAAGTTGTTTTTCATAGTTAAAGCTCCATTTTTGATGATAATAATCAGTGTGGCTAAAGATTTTGTCTTGTCCACACATGTACATTCTATCAAAAATTGATATAACTAGAAATAATTAAAATCAAACAAGTTATCACTGTTTGGTTGTATAAGACCATATTTTGATTGATAACAACCAAATTGATACAAATTAAAGTTAGTTAATTAAATTGGCACAGGCAATACCACTTCTGATGGCACCTTCAATGGTAGATGGATAATCTGCATAAGTGTAATCGCCCGCCAAAAACAAGTTTGGCTGAACCGTTTTGTTGGAGGGTCTGGCCAAATTTGGAACGCACGAAAAAGTAGCGCGCTTTTCAGCAATCACTTTATTCCACAACGGTTTAGGCAAATGCGGAAATACCTGATGCAATTCATTGGCTACCTTGAGGGCCAATTCTTCATGGCTAAGCTGTTGATGAACGCCGCTGGCGCTCACCACCACCGCCACTAAGCCTTTTTGACCGCATAACTGGCCTTTATCAAAGGCCCATTGGCTTATGTTTTTTGTAAACCCTGTCATAATATTGGGCAATTTGATGTCGGCTGGGTATTGCAAATAAATCGTGAAAATGGGCTGATAACCAAAAGACTCCGTCACAACCAAAGTATTTTGTAATTTTGGAAAAGCAGTCAACAAGTTATTTAACCGCGACGGCGGCGTTGCAATAATGACATGGCTAAACGCAAGGTGCTCATCGCCTGTAGTGACCGTATATTGACCATCATTTTCCATTTTTAATTTGCGCACGCGACTATCGAGCTTGATGGTGCCGCCTTTAGCCTGAATGTATTGCGAAAGCGGGTTGGCAATGATTTTTGATAAATCTAATTTTGGAATTAAAAAATCACTATTTTTTTTGCTGCCGGTAAAGCTGTCACGCAACACATTTAAAAAAATACGCGTACTTGCCACGGCAATCGGTGTGTTGAGTGCCGCCAGGCATAACGGCTCCCAAAGCACTTCAATTAATTTTGCATTTTGATTTTTAGATGTCAAAAACGCTTCTAATGCGGTATCGGTTGCGATTTGATAACCGTTCATTTTAAGTTGCGCCATTAACTTAATGGCCGCAGCACGCTCAGAAAAACTTAAGCCTTCGCAGCCAAACAGCCCAAATAATAAATTAAGCGGCGCGGGTAAAAGTGACTCAGACTTTAATAAAAAATCAGGTGTACTAGAAACAGAATGCAAATTGATTTTTAATGGCAGGCGTAGAAATGCTTCGGCTTCATCAACGCCCGCTTTGTTGAGCAAGTCTAGGGTTTCACGGTAGGCGCCTAATAAAATATGTTGGCCGTTATCCAGCACGTACATCAGGCTGTTATTTTCAACCAACACCGTGCGTGCGCGGCCACCCAAATGCGGGCTGGCTTCAAACAGTGTGACAGCATAGCCGCGTTCGGTAAGCGTAGCTGCCGCACTAAGCCCGGCGCAGCCGCCGCCAATGATGGCAACATGCGCTTTGCTCATGAGGTCATCACCATGCTGGCTATGAAAATTATCGAGTTTTTAACCATACGGACAGTGCCAAAAAAAGTTTTCGTAATGTACCAAGAGAGGTGCGCGAGTTCAATACTTTTTCGGCGCCATCTTTTTTAATTTCTCGCAACAGTGTGCGGTAAATGGCCGCCATCATGAGGCCAACGCGCTGGCTTTTTCGGTCTTCTTGTGGGAGTGCATTCAGTGCGCGGTCATAGTAGCTTTCTGCGCGTTCGATTTGAAAATCGAGCAACTGTTTTACTGATTCAGTTTCTTTGCAATGAAGAATATCTTCTTCCGAAACATTAAATTTGGCAAGCTCATCTAATGGCAAGTAAATTCTGTTACGGCGCGCGTCCTCACCCACATCACGCGTAATATTGGTAAGCTGAAAAGCCATGCCTAAATCATGCGCATATTTGAGTGTTTTGCGGTTGTTAAAACCAAATATTTGCGCTGAAAGTAAACCCACCACGCTAGCCACGCGGTAACAATACAGTTGCAGTTGCTTAAAGTCTGCGTAGCGATTGAAATTCAAGTCCATTTCCATGCCGTCGATGATTTCCATAAAATGCTCGGCAGCAAGCTGATAGGTTTGAATCGGCCCCAATAGTGCTTTTGTAATCGGGTGTTGCGGCTGGTTAGCATAAAGGTTTTTAATTTCACCGCGCCACCAGTTTAATTTGACTTGCGCTACCTGCAAATCACT
>JAKPIR010000263.1 GCA_029549705.1 Pseudomonadota bacterium
TGGCTCATCGGCAAAAACAAAATTGGCGTATCAGCAGGTGCTTCAGCCCCTGAAATATTAGTAAAGGATGTCATTCGCAAACTGCAAAGTTTAGGGGCGGCAAACGTGCAAGAACTGCAAGGCGTGGTTGAAAATGTCATTTTTCAGTTGCCAAAAAACTTAACGCAAGCCAGTAAAAGAACTTAAAGTCTTGCCAATCATGTTTAGCTTGAGCGGCTTTATGTACAGTATGGTTCAAATTACATACAAAAGACACTGTTCGCATCGCTTCCTTTCTGAAATATCATGAAAAAGTTTAAAACCCCCGTTTCAGCCCTAGTGCTTATTCATACGGCAGATTTACAAGTGCTTATCATGGAGCGCGCTGATAAAGCGGGCTTTTGGCAATCGGTGACGGGCAGCGTTGAAGGCGACGAAACACCCTATCAGGCGGCGATTCGTGAGGTGTTTGAGGAAACTGGCCTCAACGCACTAGAATTTGATTTTCAAGATTGGCAAGCTTCGAATGTATATGAAATCTACCCACATTGGCGGCACCGCTACGCGCCTGGGGTGGTTGAGAATCGCGAACATTTATTTGGCCTGCAACTTCCAAGCCCTTTGCCTATCCAACTAGCGCCAAACGAACATGTGCGTTACGAATGGGTAGATTGGCGCGAGGCGGCGCAGCGCGTTTTTTCCTGGACCAATGTTGATGCACTAAAAAGATTAGGTGAAAGACATCAACGCACGCTGTAAAATAAACCCTTGTTAAAATATTTAAGCGGTTAAAACCAACACTATGCAAACTTCAACCATTAAATTTGAAAAATTTCAGGCCGCTGATGACGCCGATTGCCAGCGCCGTATTATCGCCGCGCGTGAAAAGCTTGGTAAGCGGCTTGTCATTCTCGGGCACCATTACCAAAATGAAAGCGTGTATCGCCATGCCGATTACACGGGCGATTCACTCAAACTTTCACGTTATTGTGAAGGCTTGGACGCTGAATTTATTGTGTTTTTAGGCGTGCATTTTATGGCAGAGGTGGCCGATATTTTAAGCCGTCCAGAGCAAATCGTCATTTTGCCCGACCTTGCCGCAGGCTGTTCAATGGCCGACATGGCCAATTTGGCCAAGGTTGAGCGCAGCTATCGCGAGTTGAATAAAGTGCTGAATTTTGATGAAACCATCACGCCGATTACCTACATCAACTCTGCCGCCGACCTTAAAGCTTTTTGCGGCGAACACGGCGGTATCGTCTGCACCAGCACCAATGCGCCAAAAATTTTAGAGTGGGGTTTTAAGCAGCGTGAAAAGGTCTTGTTCTTTCCTGACCAAAACTTAGGCCGCTGGAGCGGGCATAAAATGGGTATTCCGCTCGAGCAGATGCCCGTTTGGGACCCAGACCAGCCATTAGGCGGCTTAACTGAGGAGCAGATTAAAAATGCCAAAATCTTGCTGTGGAAAGGCCATTGTGCGGTGCATCAAATGTTCCGCCCGCAAAATATCACGCAGTTCAAGGCACAACATCTGGATGGCTTGGTGATTTCACACCCTGAAGCACCTTTTGAAGTGTGTTTAAATTCTGACTACGTGGGTTCAACAGAATATATTCTTAAAACGGTCACCGATGCGCCGGCCAATAGCAAATGGCTGGTTGGCACCGAGCTCAACTTGGTCAATCGTTTGGCTGAGCAAATGAAGCCACAGGGCAAGTTGGTGCAATTTATGAGCCATGTCGTGTGCGAATGCTCCACCATGGCGCGCATTGACCCGCAACATTTGGCGTGGGTATTAGAAAACTTGGCCGATGGTAAAGTGGTGAACCAAATCAAAGTACCAGAACGCGAAGCGACATTAGCAAAACTCACGCTGGACCGCATGTTGGCGGCATCTTAACTTGACCGCCTGCCCCCTTTGCCTGCCAACGCCGTTTGAAACATTATGGGCGGATGATTTTTGCCGGGTAGTGTTATTGAACGACGCAGATTACCCCGCTTATTGCCGGGTAGAATTGCTTGCCCACGTGAAAGAAATGTCAGACTTGCCGCCGCCAGAGCGGGCAAAAATGATGAAAGTGGTGTTTGCGGTTGAAACTGCACTGCGCGAGGTCATACAGCCCGATAAAATTAACCTCGCCAGTCTTGGCAACAAAACCCCGCACATTCACTGGCATGTGATTCCGCGCTTTACGCAAGATAAACATTTTCCAAATTCACACTGGGGTGAAGCCATGCGCGAAAGTCATCAAGCGCAACTCAGTGCTGAGGAAAAACAATTGCTGGCAGATAAAATAAAAGCGTATATTCAGTGCGCTTTTTCATCGACTTAACCGTCAAAAAAAGGGACATTTTTAGCATCAACCTTTTTCGATGCTCTGGAAGCCTTGTAAATAAAGGCTTCCAGAGCATTATTTTTTTCTCGGCGTAAAGTATGCTGTTTTAAAGCTATTTTTAACCTATATTTTTAAGGTGTTTTTCAGCCTAAACCACTAGCCGCTCCACCACTTTTCCGTTCAAAATATGGCTTTCAATAATCTCATCGATATCTTCGTTATCAATAAACGTATACCAAACAGCCTGGGGGTAAACCACCAACACTGGCCCTTCATTGCAACGGTCTAAGCAACCCGCGCGATTGATGCGCACTTTGCCTTCGCCACTCAGCCCTAACTTTTTAATGCGCGCTTTCATGTGGTCAAAAGCAGCTTCTGCGCCCTTATCTGCACAGCAGGCCTCATTATTTTCGCGTTGGTTGAGGCAGAAAAATACGTGATATTGAAAATGGCTGTTCATCGGTGAATTCATCCTACAAATATTGAGTAAACCATCGCTGTGACCTCACTCCGTCGCCAGGCTGTCTTCTTTGGTAAACGTCCAGGTGCGTGTAATGCTTAAAATATCCACTTCATTACGAATATCATCTGGAAAGCGCGCGTAAGGCGCGGCTAACTCAACAATTTGTTTGGCTGCATCATCCAGCACTTTGTGACCTGAACTGCGCGTGAGTTCTACAGATTCCAGTGTGCCATCCGATTTTATTGAAACCGTGAGTTGCAGTTGGCCGTAAAGTTTGAGGTTTTTAGCGGCTTCCGGGTAATTTAGGTTGCCAACACGTTCCACTTTTTGCCGCCATGTATCCACATAAAGTGCATATTTATATTCCTTTGCCCGCGCGCCTATAAATTTACGCTTTGGCTTTTTCTGGTAATCATCCCAATTTTTAGCAATGAGCGTCTCTTTTTTATCTATTTCGATGGCTTGCGCAATCATATCGGATGAATTAAGTTTGCTCGGCGTTTCCTGGTCACCCGTTTCTGACTCTTTTGCGGTAGAAGCTTGCCTAGATTCAGACTCGACTTTTTTAGTGGCGTTGATTTGCGTCATTAATTCTTGCGCTTTTTGCTCAAGCTCGGTGACGCGCTTTTCTTCTTGGGTTTCTTCAGCGGCTTTTTTTGCTGCACGTGCGCCTGCTTTTACTTCAGTGGTTGGTTTAACGGTCAGCTCGGCTTTTTGTTGCTTAATGGCCGGCAACGGCGTTTTCATTTTTCGATCTTGGTCTGTATTGCCCCCGCGATCCAAATTTGCCTGCGCCAGCACATCTGCTTTTTCAGGTTTCGTTTGCGTTTTAGCGTTGACCAGCAACACTTCTAAGGTGGGCAAGCGGTCAGCAAATTTTTTAAGGTCAGACTCAAAATGAATACTCAACAGCACCACATGAATGAATACCGATACCCAAATGGCAATGGCCATTGTGCTAACGTTTTTTAACTTAGCAAAAGGTGACATTTGAGAAGTGACTATCGAATTTACCAAAAATCGTACCCTAAACGCTAAGTTTTAAAGCATCCAGAATTTTTTGATGCACACCGCCAAAACCGCCGTTACTCATCACCAGAATATGGTCGTTTGGCTGGGCGATTGCTGCAATCGCTTGCACCATCGCACCTAAATCATCATAGCTTTTTGCCTTATTGGCTATTGGTTTAAGGGCTTCGGCAGCATCCCACCCCAAGTTCGCACCATAACAAAACACCACATCGGCTTCTTTAAGGCTGGCTGGTAGCGCATCTTTCATCACGCCTAATTTCATGGTGTTTGACCGTGGCTCTAGTACGGCTAAAATGCGATTGCCACCCACTTTAGCGCGCAAACCAGCCACGGTAGTTTCAATGGCCGTTGGGTGGTGCGCAAAGTCATCGTAAACCGTGATTTTGTTCACTTCACCTTTGGTTTCCATACGGCGTTTTACATTTTTAAATTCGGTCAATGCGGCAATGCTCGTCTCAATCGCTACCCCAGCGTGGCGCGCCGCGGCAATGCTGGCAAGGGCGTTCATACGGTTATGCTCACCCAGCAAATCCCAAGCGACATGCCCTTGCAGCTGACCTTTAAATAGCACATCAAAAGCCCCAGTACCCTGCGGATTCGCGGCTTGCCAGTCATCATCCGTGCCGAATTTTTCTACGGGTGTCCAACAGCCTTTTTCAATCACACGCTGTAAACTTTGCTCTTTGCCATTTGCTACAATCAGACCTATTTGGGGAACCGTCCTAACCAAGTGATGAAACTGCTTCTCTATCGCCGCCAAGTCCTCAAAAATATCCGCATGGTCAAACTCAAGATTATTTAGCACAGCGGTGCGTGGACGGTAATGCACAAACTTGGAGCGTTTATCAAAAAAAGCCGTGTCATATTCATCGGCTTCAATCACAAAAAAGGGCGAGATGCTTTTATTATCTTGAACCGGCACTTGTGGCAAGCGTGCCGATACAGAAAAGTTTTCTGGCACGCCGCCAATCAAAAAGCCAGGGGCTAGCCCAGCATATTCTAAAATCCACGCCAACATTGAGCTGGTGGTGGTTTTACCATGTGTGCCCGCTACCGCTAATACCCATTTACCTTGCAGCACATTTTCTGCCAACCATTGTGGGCCAGAAATATAAGGTAAACCTAGATTTAAAATAGCTTCCATCAATGGGTTGCCGCGGGAAACCACATTGCCCACCACATAAATATCCGGATTTAATTTTGTCTGCGTTGGGTCAAAACCTTCAATCAGTTCAATGCCTTGTGCCTCGAGCTGGGTACTCATTGGCGGGTAAACATTGGTGTCGCTGCCTGTCACTTTGTGACCAGCGGCTTTTGCCAACACTGCAATGCCACCCATAAAGGTGCCGCAAATACCAAGTATGTGAATATGCATCTCTAAATTTTAACCTTTTATAACAAGCGCTTAACTAAATAAAGTGTTGGATTATGGCAAATTAGTCGCTTCAGACTTTTCATGCAAAATATTTTTTTGAACGCTAAATTTTTTTGACAAAAAACTGAAAAAAACGCTAAAGAAAAAAAACAGTTTGCCGTAAACCACTTAAGCGCATAACGACGCGATTGATATTAATCCACACGTCGTATGATAAGCCATCCCAGCCACAAATGGCAGAGTGCAATAAACCAAACGGAGTAAAAAATTATGAACCAACCTCTTCCTGTATCAGCCATGGCAAGTGCGGCAGAGATATTTTTAGGTCGTCAGCCTATTTTAGACCATAAAAAACAAATTGTGGCCTTTGAGTTGTTGTTTAGATCTAAAGCCAGTTTAGATGATGCCGATGTTAGCGACGACTTGCTCGCCACCTCAACGGTCATTGTAAACACACTGAGCCAGTTTGGTTTAGAGCAGGTATTGGGTAACAAATTGGGGTTCTTAAATGTTTCGGCTAGCCTGTTATTAAGTGAAACCGTCAATCTGCTGCCACCAGAGCGTATTGTGCTAGAAATACTTGAAGATGTGCCGATTAACTCACAAATCATTGCACGTTGCCAGCAACTAAAAGACATGGGCTTCAGACTTGCCCTTGATGATTTTGAATATCGCTCAGAATATGACGCACTATTTCCGCTTATAGATTACGTCAAAATTGATTTAACCATCACCCCTGTGGCCAAATTACCTGAAATCATCAAATTTTTACGTAAGGTCACGAGCGCCAAACTGATTGCCGAAAAAGTTGAAGAAGAAGCGCTCTTTCTGCAATGTAAGGACTTAGATTTTGACGCCTACCAAGGCTTCTTTTTTGCCAAACCAACTTTGCTAAAAGGTAAAAAACCTCAACCTCATCAAACTACCCTTATGCGTGTGATGGGTGAATTACTCGGTGATGTTAACCTTGGCAAATTAGAAACCATGTTTAAAGACGCCCCTAGCCTCACTCTGGGCTTATTGAA
The DNA here is from genome assembly GCA_029549705.1 of Pseudomonadota bacterium. Lineage (GTDB taxonomy): Bacteria > Pseudomonadota > Gammaproteobacteria > Burkholderiales > Methylophilaceae > Methylotenera. The sequence continues at coordinate 6,211 of JAKPIR010000263.1, forward strand.
ACTTGTCAACTCTGTGGGCATAGGCGGCGGCAGACAAAAAATTGAATCCATTCGCCAAGCCATTGTGGTGCTTGGCCAAAAACAACTGATGCGCTGGGTGCAATTACTACTCTACGCAACCCCTGATGGCAGTGCTGGCGGCACACTCATGCTGCAAGTTGCCAACCGCGCACGTTTAATGGAACTGGTCGCCAAGAAAATAGATCACCACCAACCTAATTTTAGCGACCAAGCGTTTATGGTGGGGATGCTATCGCTTGCAGATGTGGTGATGCAAACCGCGCTAGAACAAGTGCTAGAAGAAATTGGCGTATCAGATGATATTAAAAGCGCTGTGTTAAACCATGAAGGCCTATTAGGCGAATTATTGGCACTATCAGATGTGATTGAAAAGGGTGATTTTAAAGCTGCAGAACAAGAAATTGAAAAACTTGGCATCAGTGCAAATGATTTACTCGAGATTCAGCTTGAAACCATGCAGTGGGCCAATCAAATTACGGCTTAACTGGCATTACAATCAATATCCGCTCTGCCGAGCGGGTATTGCCAGATAATTAGCCTAAATTAGGTGCCAGCCAGCGTTCCAAATACGCCTTAGGCAGATTTCTGCGTCTTGCCAAATCCTCCAATTGGTCTTCACCAATTTTATCCACGCTAAAATATTTTGCTTGTTTGTGCGCTAGGTAGAACCCTGAAACTGCTGCCGCTGGCTGCATGGCGAAACTTTCTGTCAGCGTCATACCGATTTCATCGCATTGCAACAGGTTGAACATATCTGGCTTCACGGTGTGGTCTGGGCAAGCGGGATAGCCAGGTGCTGGGCGAATGCCTTGATAGTTTTCTTTTATCAAGGCATCAACCTCTAATTTCTCATCCGCTGCATATCCCCATAAATCAGTGCGAATACGCGCATGCATATATTCAGCAAAGGCTTCGGCCAGCCTATCAGCCAGCGCTTTAAACATAATGCCGCTGTAATCATCATGTTCAGCGATAAAACGGTGCTCGATTTTTTCAATGCCTAGCCCCGCCGTAACGGCGAACAAACCGATATAGTCTTCAGTACCTTTGGGCGCAACAAAATCACTTAAGCATTGGTTGGGTCGTGCCTCGCCATCAATCACCGGTTTTACCGTTTGCTGGCGCATGCCATACCAAGTAAACGCGGTTTGCGTGCGAGTCTCATCGGTATAAATCTCGATATCATCATCATTAACTGAGTTCGCTGGCATGAGCGCGATGACGCCATTGGCTGTGAGCCAACGCCCATCAATGATTTTTTTCAGCATTTGTTGCGCTTCATTGAAGACTTTAGTGGCGGCTTCACCCACAACGTTGTCGGTCAAAATTGCTGGGTAACTGCCAGCTAAATCCCAAGTTTGGAAATAAGGAGACCAATCGATATATTGCGCGATTAAGCTTAAATCAATATTTTTGAAGACACGACGGCCAATAAACTTTGGCTTCACGGGTGTAAATTCACCCGTAAATGAAAGTTTGGCCTTATTGGCACGCGCTTCTGTAATGGTGAGTAGAGGCGTGCCTTTTTTATTGGCATGCTGATTGCGCGCTTTGGCGTAATCAGCCTGAATTTCTGCCAAATAAGCACCGCGGCTTTCTGGTGTCAGCAGATTTTGCATCACCGATACCGAGCGTGAAGCGTCTGGCACGTAAATCACTGGGCCATCGTAATGGGGGGCGATTTTTACCGCGGTATGCGCGCGTGAAGTAGTTGCTCCGCCAATGAGCAATGGTGTGCCTAAACGATGAAAATGTGGATCGCGTTGCATTTCTTTAGCAACATAGGCCATTTCTTCTAACGATGGTGTAATCAAGCCGCTTAAGCCGATAATGTCGGCATTCTCCGCTTTGGCCATGGCTAAAATTTCCGCCGCTGGCACCATTACGCCCATATTCACCACTTCAAAGTTATTGCATTGCAGCACCACAGACACAATATTTTTGCCGATGTCATGCACATCGCCTTTTACTGTGGCGATGACCACTTTACCCTTTGGCTTGGCCACTACACCCGTGCGCTCTTGCTCTAATAACTTTTCGGCTTCAATAAATGGGATTAAGTGTGCCACGGCTTGCTTCATGACGCGGGCAGATTTCACCACCTGTGGTAAAAACATTTTGCCTTGCCCAAATAAATCCCCCACGATGTTCATGCCATCCATGAGCGGGCCTTCAATGACATGAATCGGTCTGCCACCTTTAGCTTCAACTGCTGCACGTGCTTCTTCGGTGTCCTGCACAATGAACTCCGTGATGCCATGCACCATGGCGTGCGCCAAGCGTTTTTCAACCGGCGCTGGATGTTCAGGCGTGCCACGCCACTCTAACGTGGCTTCTTCTTTTTTGCCACCCGCCTTTAAGGTGCTGGCGATTTCAATCAGCCGTTCTGTGGGCGCCAGCAAATTATTGGGGTCAGTAATACGGTTGAGTACCACGTCCTCTACACATTTTTTAAGTGCTGGCTCTAAATCATCGTAAACGCCCATCATGCCGGCGTTGACAATGCCCATGGTCATGCCCGCTTTGATGGCATGGTATAAAAACACGGTGTGAATCGCTTCACGCGCTGGGTCGTTGCCGCGAAAGCTAAAGCTTACATTTGAAACGCCGCCTGAAATTTTGGCATGTGGAAGATTTTGCTTAATCCAACGTGTGGCTTCAATAAAATCCACCGCATAGTTGTTGTGTTCTTCAATGCCGGTTGCAATCGCAAAAATATTCGGGTCAAAGATAATGTCTTCCGGTGGGAAGTCTTGCGCGACCAATAAATCATACGCACGTTTGCAGATTTCGATTTTTCTCTCATAAGTATCGGCTTGGCCTTTTTCATCAAACGCCATCACAATTACCGCTGCACCGTAACGGTGACACAGCTTAGCCTGACGTAAAAATTCGGCTTCACCTTCTTTCATCGAAATAGAATTGACAATCGCCTTGCCTTGCACGCACTTTAAGCCCGCTTCAATCACTGACCATTTGCTGGAATCAATCATCACGGGCACGCGCGCAATATCAGGCTCAGAAGCAATTAAGTTTAAGAAATGCGTCATGGCTTTAACGGCGTCTAACATGCCTTCATCCATGTTAATGTCAATAACTTGCGCGCCATTTTCCACTTGCTGACGTGCCACGCTCAGGGCTTCTTCATACTGCTCGTTAATAATCATGCGCGCAAAGGCTTTACTGCCCGTCACGTTAGTGCGCTCGCCCACATTGACAAACAATGAGCTGTCATCAATGATAAATGGCTCTAGCCCTGAAAGCCGTGTGTAAGGTGGCACCACCGGCACTTGCCTTGGCGGAATATCTTTAATCGCCTCATAAATCGCGTTGATGTGTGGTGGCGTTGTCCCACAGCAACCGCCTGCGATATTGACAAAACCACTCTGTGCAAACTCTTTGACTAAGCTTGAAGTCACATCCGGCGTTTCGTCAAAGCCTGTGTCGCTCATTGGGTTAGGTAGACCCGCGTTGGGGTAAATGCAGACAAACGTATCGGCAATTTTTGAAAGCTCTTCGGCATATGGGCGCATCAACGTTGCACCCAACGCACAGTTTAGGCCAATGGTAAGCGGCTTAGCATGGCGCACAGCGTGCCAAAAAGCCGTGACGGTTTGACCAGACAAAATACGCCCGGAAGCATCCGTTACCGTACCAGAAATCATGATAGGCAAGCGACTGCCATGTTCTTCAAAGAACGTTTCGATGGCAAACAATGCCGCTTTGCAGTTGAGCGTATCAAAAATGGTTTCTACCATTAAAATATCGGCACCACCTGCCACCAAGCCGCGTACTTGCTCTAAATAGGCGTTCATGAGCTCATCAAACGTAACATTTCGCGCGGCAGGGTCGTTCACATCAGGGGAAATTGAAGCTGTTTTAGGCGTTGGTCCCAGTGCGCCCGCCACAAAGCGCGGCTTGTCAGGGGTGCTGTATTGATCACATGCAGCGCGCGCAAGCTTAGCTGCTTGCACGTTCATTTCATAGACCAAATGCGCCATGTGATAATCATCTTGCGCAACTTTAGTAGCGCCAAAGGTATTGGTTTCAATGATATCCGCACCTGCGGCCAAGTATTTTTCGTGAATTTCCTGAATGATATGCGGCTGTGTGAGCGTGAGTAATTCATTATTGCCCTTCACAAATAGCTCGCGCTCGCCCGCAGGCGCTTTAAAGTCCGCAAAGCGCTCACCTCGATAGTCCGCCTCAGTCAGTTTATATTGCTGAATCATCGTACCCATTGCACCATCAAGAATTAAGATGCGCTGCGCTAATAGCTGACGCAATTGGGTTTCAACGGGGGATAGTGGTTTGAAATTCATTTGTACTCGATTTGTGGATGAAAATTTACGCAATAAATTCAGGTTAATTACTAATAGTTAAGTTTGGTTGTTAATTATGCTTTATCGTTGCGTCGGTATTGTATTGCCTCAGCAATATGTGTTGGTTGAATTGTATTTTCACTGGCTAAATCTGCAATGGTTCTGGCTACTTTTAAAATGCGATGATACGCTCTGGCAGACAAACTTAAACGACTGATAGCCTGTTTTAATAGTTGCAACCCTGCTTCATCTGCTACGCAATGCTGATCAATTTCTTTTGTGCCCAGTAAGTTATTGGGCTTGCCTTGTCTTGCTAATTGCTTGTTACGCGCTTTTTCAACTCGCCCCCTTACCAAATCAGAAGATTCTGATTGTTTCGCACTTAACAATTCATCTTCCTTCAATGCTGGTACTTCAATATGTAAGTCAATGCGGTCTAGCAGTGGCCCCGATATTTTAGCTTTGTATCGCGCAACTTGGTCAGGTGTACAGCGGCACTTATTATTAAAATGTCCTAGATAACCACAAGGGCAGGGATTCATGGCTGTAATCAGTTGGAATTGTGCAGGAAAATCCGCCTGACGTGCCGCACGTGAGATAGTGATATGGCCGCTCTCCAGCGGTTCGCGCAACACTTCTAATACTTTACGGTCAAATTCTGGCAATTCATCAAGAAACAATACACCATGATGCGCGAGTGAAATTTCACCTGGCCGGGGAATTCCACCTCCACCTACCAGAGCAACCCCTGATGCTGTGTGGTGCGGCGACCTAAACGGGCGGCGCTTCCAATCCTCAAGCTTATACTTGCCATTTAAAGATTGTAATGCAGCTGACTCTAGCGCTTCATCTTCTGTCATGCTTGGCAAAATGCCTGCAAACCGACTTGCCAGCATACTTTTACCTGTGCCGGGCGGGCCGCTCATAATCACACTGTGGCCACCTGCGGCTGCAATTTCTAATGCACGCTTTGGCGCTGACTGGCCTTTGACTTCACTAAAATCTGGATAGCTAAGTTTGGACGATTGGAGGTGCGCCTCTTGTTGCGCCAAGGGGGTGCGGCCAGCCAGATGCGCACATATTTCCAATAATGTATTCGCTGGGTAAACAATAGCATCTGCCACCAAAGCAGCTTCTGCCGCACTTTCGCGTGGCAATATAAAAGCGCGCCCGCTTTTATAAGATTTAAATGCCATGGCCAGCGCACCACGAATTGACCTAAGCTCTCCAGTGAGGGCTAATTCACCCGCAAACTCATAGCGAGATAATGCTTCAATAGGAATTTGCCCAGAAGCTGCCAATATACCCAAAGCAATGGGTAAATCGTAGCGCCCACTTTCTTTAGGTAAGTCGGCTGGGGCTAAATTTACCGTAATTCGTCTGGCCGGGAACTCAAACTGCGCCGTTTGCAATGCGGCACGCACACGGTCTTTACTCTCCTTTACCTCGGCTTCAGGGAGACCAACAATCGTAAAGCTGGGCAGCCCATTGGCTAAATGCACCTCAACGACCACTTCTGGTGCATCCATGCCACTTAATGCGCGGCTATATAAAACAGCCAAACTCATGCTAATTTTTTTGCCGGGCTTCTAATTCAGCTAGTTTTGTTTCTAACTGGCTGAGCTTTTCTTTGGTACTTCTTAGCACTTCGGCCTGCACGTCAAATTCTTCACGCGTGACGAGTTCCAATTTGGTGAGTGCGCCCTTTAATAGTGCATGAATGTTTTTTTCAGCATCGCCTAATGGTGAGCTGCTAATTATCTCTTTGATTTTTATAGATAATTCATTTAATTTTTCTGAACTTAACATCATGACTCCTTTGTATTTAGGTAGTAGTTTATCAGGTTTTGGCAAATTTAGATAAATCTATGCTGAGTAAAAATTAAATAACCTACTGATTATAAACAATATTTATATTGGCACAGCCTTTGCTTAATGTGTATTGAATAATTTTTTATTCTTAACATGTTCAAGGGGAATCAATATGCGTAACTCGTTATTGTCAATTGCAGTATTAAGTGCATTTACATTACCTACAATTTCATTTGCGGAAGAGGCTGCGCCAGCCGCAGAAGCGCCTACAGTTGCGGCAACAGCTTCACCACACACTTTTGCTTACAACGTTGGGCTATACAGCCAATATATTTTTCGTGGCCTCACACAAACTCGTGAAGACCCTGCTATTCAAGGCGGTGTCGATTACACGCATGCCAGCGGCTTTTATGCGGGTGCCTGGGCTTCAAACATCAGCTGGTTAACAGATGGCGATTACTACAAAAGCTCAAGCTTGGAGCTAGACCTTTACGGTGGCTACGCTAACACGATTGGCGAAACAGGTATTGGCTACAACGTAGGACTACTGCAATACATCTACCCTGGTAGAAAATTCAGCGGTACTAAAAAAGCCGAAACCACCGAAATCTACGGAAGTCTTTCATACGGATGGCTTTCTGGCAAAGTTTCTGCGGTTGTATCAGATGGCGCATTTGGGTTTGATAATGCCGACGGGTCAACCTATACAGAGTTAAATTTGGCCGTACCCTTTGGTAGTGGTTTTTCTGGCGTAGCGCATGTCGGCTACCAAGATTTTACCGGCAAAGGCAATAGCCAGTTTGATTATGCAGACTGGAAGTTGGGCGTGACTAAATCATGGGATGGTGGTGTTAATTTAGGTGCCTACTACACCGACACCGATGGCAAAAAATCTGATTTCACGGATGCTTCTGGCCAAAACATCGCCAAAGAACAATTTACTGTATTTGTACAAAAAACTTTTTAAACCAGTTAGTGCGAGATTTCTCGCACTTTTAGGAGGCACTCATGAAATTTATATCAGCAATTATAAAGCCCTTCAAGCTTGATGAAGTGCGTGAAGCACTTTCTGCCATTGGCGTGCAAGGGATTACCGTAACAGAGGTGAAGGGGTTTGGCCGTCAAAAGGGCCACACCGAGCTATATCGTGGTGCTGAGTACGTAGTGGATTTCTTACCAAAAGTGAAAGTGGAAATTGCCATTGATGACAAAATTTTAGATCAGGTCATTGAGGCGATTGAAAAATCAGCCGCTACTGGAAAAATCGGTGACGGCAAAATCTTTGTGTTTAATTTAGAGCAAGTAACCCGTATTCGTACCGGTGAAACTGGCTCAGAAGCACTCTAAGGGGATCAACATGAAAAAAGTTCTTTCGATATTGGCATTAGTGACAACACTAGGCTTGGGTTTTAGCGGCAATGTATTGGCTGAGGACGCCCCTGCGGCAGACGCTGCAACAACTGAAGTTGTGGCAACTCCTGATGCTGTCGCTCCCGTTGAA
>JAKPIR010000272.1 GCA_029549705.1 Pseudomonadota bacterium
GACCACGCGCAAAAATAGCGGTGTTCATCAAGCGAACCGCTTTACTTTGCCCAACAATGACTTTATTCACTTCTTCTTCAAGTTTTAATGCATGTGCGCGTACGTCGGTGAGTTGAGTATCTAATTGGGGTGACATAAAGCTTCCTTTTTCGTGACTGCATGGGTTAAATGGTTAAGCGGCAACGCAATATTACAAATAGTTACAACAATGTAACAGAATGTTTACTAGGCTCAATCATCCAGATTGAATAATATAACTGGTCCAGCAAATTTTAATTTTATAATTAAGTTTAATCATCCAGTGTTAGGTGTTTTCAACCTTAATCCGAGTCAATAAATCTGGCAAATACGTGCATAAAATAGCCAGGCCAGCCAACAACAAATAGAGCCAGCGTAGCGAATAAGCGGTTACAAACTTGGCAACAGGGGCTTGCGATTGCACAAACTGATAAAACGCTGGCCTATCCAATCCCTCAACGTATTGGCCTTTAATGTCTATTGCCAAACTTTTTAAATAGTCTGCTTCTTGTTTAGATAAGTAGCGATCAAACTCCGAATAGGCCACTACGGGGTCTGGGTCGTCTTTGCTAGCATCGGCATAATTCGCTCCTACTGCGCCCTGATCTGCCGCCGCATCAGTACCCCAATAACCCACAAATTCGTTATTTGCATTAAAGCGTTTAATAGGCGCAGGCGCATGACCGCCAATGCCCACAAAAATCACGTTTTTACCGATACGCACACCGCTCAAGTCAAGCCTGTTAATAGCATTTGCTTTAGGCGCTTCATCGCCATCGGTAAAAAATAGCATCTGTGCAGGAATATTCAAGTAATCAAAGGTTGACTCAGCCGCCTTAATGCCAAAGGTAATACGGCTATTGCCAGCCCACGACATACGCCACTGCAAGTGGTCAATCGTGTCGTAAATCAAGTCAACATTTGCGCAAACCTCTAAGGGCATCAACAATAGCGCTACATTTTCGGCAGAAAAAACGCCTACGCTAATATACGTGCCACAGGGTGAAGTTTTTACCACTTCGCGCATTAAATGTTGCGTATAAGCCAGCCGACTCACAGGCAGATTGCTCACATTCATGTCTTCTGCATTCATACTTTGTGATACATCCGCGATCAGCAAATAGTTATGCACTTCTTGCTTAAGCTGTACTTCAGGTTTAAATAAGGCAAGCAATAAAAATGCGGTGGCGCACAAATACAATATCGTCTCGTAGTTTTCTTGCAACTTAGCCAAAACTTTGTTTACGTGGTTCATTTGATGAAATTATTGAAGTGGTAGTTTATGATTTAAAGGTTGAACGAAATATGAGCACAGCACCTTTGCCAAATCCGTAACTTGTGGTGAGAATACTGGCAAATAGAAAAATTTGAAAAATTAGTGGTGGTGGTACTTTTGGCGTATCCAATATTGGGAAAATAGCCAACAATAAGAAAAGGCTTGAATTAGTAAAAGCACCTATTACCATCGCCCAGCGGACGTGCCAAGGAAATGGCACTTTTGCGGCATAGTAACCAAAAATGAGCGCACTCATTAGCAGAAAATCAATATGTGCTTGAAGCAAGCGATTGAATTTACCCGCAAAAATATCTTTAAGTGGTGCAATGCCAAAATTTAAACCTACCATACACCACGCCAGCAATAAGGCCATTAACATCCATAAGCAAGCACCTCGAATCAGTACTACGTTTCCAGCGTGTCTATCATTTTGTTGCATGACTATTCCCCTTGTTTATGTTATGTTTTGTTTACAAGTCATACACTGTTGCATTTAGCGCAAGTTAGCGTTAAAATGCAGATAGGTCTGTTCACTTATTTGCAGTGTAATCCAAGTGAATAACTTTAAGCAAGCGATTTTTGAATATTTTCAGAAAGGGTTTAAATTGAGCTTCTCTTTGGATATTAGCCACACCCAAAGGCGCTGGTTCCGCCATATAATAACCATTGGCAAAAAACGTTCAAACGCTAGTATATATGCACTTTCTAGTCAAATTCATCAATGGAATATTGCACGTATTTTAAGCAAGCATTTGCATGGAGAAGTGCAAACGCTATCCATTAGAGATGTGGACGATTTGAAGGAAATAATAGATGCCAGCATTAGCAAAACAGCGATTCAGCAGCCTGATGTGATTGCCGACCAGTTGTTATTTTTAGCCATTGGTGCGATACAAATTGAATCGCAAAATGGTTCTACTGAAGCTTGGCAATTGTTGAATCGCGCCATACAAAATATTACATCGCCTAAAAAAGATCTAGTCGCTTTTAAATTAAGCTACTTAATGGTGACTCTGCTTACGATATGTAGCTATATTGCAATCAACCCAAACATCAAACCACACACCATCGAGCCATCTATATCACTCCAGATGGTTGTTGTTAACACGCCAGACCCTGTCACTACCAGTTTATTAGAGCTCACTTATAACAAAATAAAAGCAGGTACATGCCAGTTGCCGCAAGCTGCCATGTTGCCGTCTGAACAACGTCTAGCATTTTTGACGTTTGTAAATACAGGCACGATTGACATACAACATGTTCAAGATTTAAGACAAGCATTAGGCTATGTGAATTGTTTATACCCGCAAGAACTCATGCACCCTACACCCACTTATGGGAATACCTTATAAGGAAACATCATGACCATGTATAAAAAAATACTCGCCGCCGCCACAGGCTTATTTGAAACACGAGGTATTCAAGCCTCAGGCGTAGATACCATTATTGCAGAAGCAGGTGTAGCAAAAGCCACACTTTATAAGCATTTTCCCAGTAAAAATGAGCTGATTATTGCGTATTTGCGCGATAAATCTGATAAATTTTATGTATGGTTGAACGACAGATTAAGCGCCAAAAAGGCCACTTCACTAGAAATTTTATTTGAACTCTGCGACCTCGTAGAAATTTGGATTTCAACCCCCGCATTTCACGGCTTGCCCTTTCATATCGCCTCTGTTGAATTTCCTGACCCGGCGCACCCCATCAACCAATACTCAGCCGTGCTGGCCGTTGAACTACAAGAGTATTTATCTAAAATAGCTACCATTGCTGGAGCAAAAGACCCTGAAGGGTTAGGTCAGCAACTCACTATTTTATTTGAAGGTGCCGCTTTGGTTGAGCGACTAAATCCGGGGTCAGGTGCCGCCAAGCGCGCTAAAAATGCCGCTGTGATGTTGATAAACGCTTCAATATAAGAATATTTCATTAAAATTCGTGGCCCCTAAAAAATTCTGCGTTAAACTACTTCACATCCTCCAGATGTAAGAGGCTTGTTGATGTTACGATCTTGGAAGTTAAATATAGTCCTTAAAAACCCCTCCGGTTTAGCGCTATATTTGCAAATTGCACAACAAATTATTGATGAAATCCAACGTGGTCGCTTGGCGCCCTCCGCGGCTATGCCAGGTACTCGAGAGCTTGCTGCGAAGATGAACGTCAATAGAAAAACCATTGTGTTAGCTTACGATGAGTTGATTGCGCAAGGCTGGCTTACAACAGAAAGTCGACGCGGGACATTTGTTTCTGCAAAGCTACCGCGCTTTTCTCCCGACCGTCTAAGCAATATAGACTTAGCGCCATCTGTAACTGAGGCCCCAGCGCCTGCGCTAGCTGCATACGCCTCAGCCATTGAGGCAGAAAATATTGCCCAGCTTATTGACTTTAATGATGGCATACCTGATACACGACTAATTCCATTTGAGACGATTTCTAAAGCTTTTCGACACGCCCTAATCGAGCCGATAAGAACAAATAAATTAGGCTATGGCGACCCTAGAGGCGCGCTAAGTTTGCGGCATGCGCTCTCAGAAATGCTGAATATGGAGCGGGGACTCAATGTAGACATCGATAATATTTGCATTGCGCGTGGTAGCCAAATGGGAATATTTTTAGCTGCGCGTGTTTTGGCTAATTCTAATCAATATGTGGTTGTTGAAAATTTAAGCTATCCGCCAGCGCGAGAAGCATTCCGATCATGCGGTGCAAAAATCCTAACGGTGGGGTTAGACCAAAATGGCATTAACGTGAATGAGCTTGAAGCGTTATGTAAAAAATATCCGATTAGTGCTATCTATGTCACACCACACCACCAGTTCCCAACTACGGTCATGATGACGGCAGAGCGAAGGTTGAAACTACTGATGCTAGCCGAGCAATATCATTTTGTGATAGTTGAAGACGACTATGACCATGAGTTTCATTTCCATCATCACCCAGTTTTTCCACTTGCCAGCTCAAATCATGCGGGCAGGGTCATTTATGTTGGCTCACTTTCAAAAGTGTTGGCCCCTGGTCTACGCGTTGGTTATATCGTGGCATCAAAAGAAATCATCAATCAATGCGCATCGGAAGTGATGCTAATAGACAGGCAAGGTAACTCTGTCACTGAGTTGGCTGTCGCTGAACTCATGGATTCTGGCGAAATTAAGCGCCACATTCGCAGAACGCTCAAAGTCTACAGTGAGCGCAGAAATGTATTAATTCAATTACTACAAGATGAGCTATGCGAATTTGTGAATTTTGATTCACCGAACGGCGGCTTGGCGATTTGGCTTCGTTTGAATGAAGGCATTGACGTGAATAAGTTAGTTCAAAAAGCATTGCTTGAAAAAGTAAGAATCCTTCCAGCGCCTATGTTTTCTGAGTCTCCAATCAACATCCATGCCATCAGGCTTGGCTTTGGCAGTTTAAATACGGATGAACTCACCTCTGGCATACAACGGCTCAAGCGCGCCTTGTATGCCTAGACACGTTGCGCCCTCTCACCTTTCGTGACCATTTTTGCAACGACATTTATCAAGTTAAACCACATCAAAATGCGCCGAGGAAAAATCACTGCCCTGCGAGCCTTTATTTACAAGGCTTCCAGAGGTGTCGAAAAGGTTATAGAGACAAATACCTCTTTTTTTTGTTTCTTCTCTAGATT
>JAKPIR010000277.1 GCA_029549705.1 Pseudomonadota bacterium
TGAAACTGAATGTGCGTGAGGTGCATCGGCAAACCGTCAGATGCGCCCATAGTATCTAAGGTGGTTTGAAAATTACCCGCCGCGCCTAAGTTATTACAATGCACATGCAAGGGCTTGGCTATGCCGAGTTCATTTACCGCACGGCTGAGTTTTTGCAAAATTTCACGCGGGCTAACTTTATAATGCACATTATTTTCGTCTAAATCCAATCTACGCTGATTAAACTTAAAAGCGCTAATACCGCCAGGATTCACGACTTTAATGCCGATGGCTTGCGTGGCGTGCAAAGTCCAAGCCACATAATCGTTAATGGCTTTTTGGTCGGCTTTTTGCGCAAGTAAACGTAAAAAATAATCGTCATTGCCCAGCATAGCGTAGCCGCCTTTATCTATCATCGGCGTGTCGCCCATCTCGAGATGGGCGTGACGGGCGTTGATGGGCAAAATGGCGGGTTCAAAGGCGGCGGTGTAGCCCATTTCAATGTAGCGAAAGCCCGTATCGGTAGTGCTAGGGGTTGCGTTATGGCTACAATTGGGTGTGCAAATATGCGCTTCAGGCTCACTATAGCCGCGCGTTTCTTGAAACTCTGGCAACATCATGCGCGCAATGTTAATTTTTCCACCGCCAATATGGCTATGCATGTCAATGGCGCCTGCCATGACCACTTTGCCTGTGAGGTCAAAGGTTTGCGTGATTTTACTTGGGTCTAATGGCTTAGGAACAATGCGCCCCTGAAACAGGTAAATATCCTCTTTCACGCCGTTTTTCTGATGTGCAGGGTCGTAAATTTTGCCATTTTTGAGGTGTGTAATCATTAGAGTTGCACCTCAATTTGGTTAAGGATGTCACTTAACGTGGGGTGCGTAGCATCCCGACATTTTTTGAGTGGAAGTGTGACGGAGCCATCCACTCTAAACAATGTGCCGTTGCAATCTAGGCCAGGGGTCGCGATTGGAATAAAAACATCTGGAACACGTTCAAATGCTGTGTCATCTTGCCCGAAAATAATCAAGGGTGATTGGGTGGCACGCGGCAACTGATCTGGGCTGAAGCTATTCACCCATACCATGCAATCATGGGCGATTGGCATGTCATTGAGGGTTACGCCGCTTAACCAGGTATGTGCATAGTTAATGCTGGTATCGCCATCACTACCGCCCAGCGCTAAACTTGCGGCGCGCGTGGTTTGGTTCAATAACACGGCTGATTCGGTGATGTTCTGTATGGTGAGTTCCGCATGCGGAAAATTCAAATCTTTGGCGACCCAAGCCAATACGCCATATTTTGCCTGTTTTAGTTTGATTGCGATGTCATTTAATACACGGATTGACATACCTGCTACCTGTGTACATTTGAGCGTTTTTCCTTGTATCAAGGCGCGCAGTACGGCAGTTACTTCTGGTAAATCTTCTGTTTTACAGGCCAATACGGTCGGCTTTTTTCCGGCAGGTGAAATACCTGCGCTGGTGTTGATGTTTTCACCAATATAAATGATTTCACGACGATCAGCATCGCAAAAAAGCGCATCTTTCACCCAAATAAAGCGTTCAAAAAAGCGTGGATTGTGCGTGACAATATCGGTGCCAAAACATACCAGCACATCGGCTCGGTTTTTGACCTCAGTCAGTGTGGTTGTTTGCCAGCCAGCGCTTTGTAGCACACGCAGGTTGCGTTGTGCGCTTTGCGCATTGATGTGCTGCATGGATGCGTTAGTTTTTTGGGCTAAATTATACAGCGTTCTAAAGCCAAGAATATCCGTGCTTAATCCTGCAAATAATGGTGCTTTAGCCGCTTTTAGCAGTTGCACGGCCTGGTGGATAGCAACCTGCAGGCTCGTCGGTTTACCCGATATTTTAGGCGTCGTGACAATTTGCGGTTGTTCAAAAAAGTGCTTACTTTTACTACAGTTTGGATGACGTACTTGAATTTTTTTCTGGTGGATTTCTAACTGCACGTCATCGCAAAGCAAACCACAAGCAGGGC
>JAKPIR010000295.1 GCA_029549705.1 Pseudomonadota bacterium
TTTATTAATCGGCTTGTTATCGCAACTGTGGGTGGCGTAGTCAGGCCAGGTGAAGTCCTGATGGAAATCACCCCAGAAGATAAAAATGTATTAATTGAAGCACGTGCAAAGCCTAATGATCGTGCCAATCTGCGCAGTGGCTTACCTACGCGCGTGCGCATCGGTGCTTACGATTATGCAACTTACGGCGCAATGCTAGGCAAAGTGACTGAAGTGAGTGCGGATACTTTAGTCGATGAGCATGAAGGTCGATATTACAGAGTGATGATCACGGTGCGCGCAGACCAACAAGACTTGGTGGTAGTGCCTGGCATGACGGCCGTAGCCGATATTGTGGTTGGAAAACGTACGGTACTTTCGTACATCTTGTCACCACTCATGCGGTTCAGAGACGTGGCTTTCAGGGACCCAATTTAGGTCGTTTTTTGTTTGATTGAATAGACTTTTTATAAAACCATTTTTTTGTGGAATAGATTATGTATAAGCGTTTAAGAATTTATTATCTTTATACGGTGTTGCCTTTTGCTTTCTTGTTGATTGCCGCGTTTATTTATCGCTCAGCTGTCATGAAAACAATATCTAGTAATCCACACCCGCAAATTAACTATCTGATTTTTATTATCACGCTGGTTGGTGGTGTTTTAATTTTAATGAGTATCAGCAAATTGGTGCATGAAGGTAAGCAGCTGTCCGATTTTTCGGATGCAGTAAGATCTGGCGCCGATCCTGCTACCTTGCAAACTAAAGCTTTAAATTACGATGCCGATATTGCTTATGTACTCCGTATGATTGCGGCCTCATCTGGCAGGGCGATCACGCACCAAGAACAAATTGCGCTAGAGAGCGAAATTGAAAAAGCTTCAAAACGTTTAAGCAGCCGAAACGCATTGCCATCTTTTTTAAGTGGCTTGTTGGTGGGCTTGGGCTTGCTAGGTACGTTTATTGGTTTGTTGGCAACGTTAAATGATATTGCCACATTAATCTCAAGCTTTGGCTCGCTTGATATGAAAACCGCTGACCCTATTGAAGTGTTTGGGCAGATGGTGAAGCGTATGGAAGCACCGATGCATTCCATGGGCATTGCCTTTTCGGCATCAATGTATGGCTTGCTAGGTTCAATCATTCTTGGTTTTATGATGGTGTCTGTGCGCCGTTGCATGGGCGAAATTTTGTCCATATTGGGCTCGGAAGTTGCGCAACATATTGAATTTGCACTATCCAGAGATGGTTTTGCTTACAGTAAAACAGGAATCGACAAATTAGGTGCTGGCTCTGCTGAACAACTCACGATGAAAAAAGTTGTTTCAGGCCAAAAAACAGTTGCAGGGGTGGTTGTCGATGGTGAAGGCTTAGTTGCTCAAAGCATTGTCCGCAAACAGGTAGCCGAAAAAGAAGCGATTAAAAATGATACTAGCGCACTCTTGGAGTCTATTGAAGAGGGTGATGATGAAGAGTTTGTCAGAGTGTTGCGACGCATTGAAGTACGTTTAGCTGAGTCTTCACGTCTTCAAGAACGCTCGCTCAGTGCGGAAGTAGACGATTTCCAGAAACAACGAGCAGATATGTTGCGTACATTGGCTGAGCAAGCTGAAGCGATGAATAACTTCAGAATGGAATTGCAGCGTGTTGGCAGACAGCTAGGTAGCGTATTAGGCCTGATGGAAAAAAGTAACGACGAAATTGTTAATTTAATGCGTGAAATGATTGTGCGCATGGCAGATGATACTTCTGAAACGCATCGTTTACTAAGACATCAGCAAGAGGACAGGCAAAGATAAATAAATCTGATATTCATTTTGCCGATTTTTATTGAAAACATTGAAATTATGTCAATTTAGTTTAATATAAGGCATGATTATTGCTATATTTTCATAAGGTTAGCAATTTGAGTTAAGGTAAAATCTTCAACAGACTCTAATCAAGCTGATTTGCAATGCATTTAAGCTAAAATTTATATTTCTACACGAAATTGAAAAGTGAGACATTGATATGGCAAACGAACCAGCAAGCCAAACAAAAAGTACAGTGCAAGGTGCCGAATCCACTACAGTTACCAGAGCGTTAACGGTAACAGATGTTGTACGTGCTGACGTTACACAAGATGGAACGATTGTCGTCAAAGAATCACTCAAAACGCTGACACAAGTTGACGTAGCTGACGTTGACTTGCTATTGACCTTTAGTAATGGCGATCATGTTGTGATTGTTAACGGTGCGCTGGATGCGTTGGCGCCAAATCCACCTAGTGCAGTATTTTCTGACCAAAAAATTCTACTTTCAGAATTATTCAAATTAGTAGGGGTCGCTAATCCAGCTAAAGCAGGCAGCTTGAGGGTGGTGACAGAAAATGTTGAAGCGCAGGAACTTGCCTGTGAAGCGACGGCGGTACAAGATAACCCATTGCCAGAAAGCGCACCGCCAGCGCCGATGATGAAGGTGGGGACGGGGACCTCCAGCGCCAGCAAACCGAATGGTAACGGCCTTGGCGCAGGTGGCGGTGAA
>JAKPIR010000315.1 GCA_029549705.1 Pseudomonadota bacterium
TAAACATATAAAATAATCAACCAGTGCTTTATTAAGTTGCATCAGAAGAACTTTATTACCGATCAGGTCTTCCGTTCTTCTATCATTCGACAGCAGCTTATTAATTAAATCAACGGGGCACTCACCTTATGTAACCCAGTATTTATTTGGCATAAGTTCAGTTACATCATATTAAAAAATTACACTACAATAACGTTTAAATTTTTTTGGCCACTCAAGGGTATTTAATGAAAAAACAAAGCCTACATTTTGTACTGAAAATATTATTCGCTAACTTAGTTTTATGCTTATGCATTTCCTCTAGCAACGTATTAGCGCGGGATATAAGCAACGAGCAGCGCGCCGCTTCTGATGCACGTAACCGTTATAACAGCGCCAAATCAAATGATGATAACCTTGGCAAGCAAATAGCTGCACAAGAAAAACGTGTTGCAGATGAACAAGCACGTTTAAAAAATTTGCAAGATAAACAAGTTGAAGCAAAAACCGAGCTTGAAAATGCAAAGGCTGATCTCGATGTAAAGGTTAATACACTAGAAAAAGTTTGGGACGAGCGAAATAAAAACTAATGTAAATATTGGCATACCCATCAAAAAAGCCAGCTTTGAAGCTGGCTTTTTTGAGTGCACCAGCGCAATAGAATGTGATGATTAAACGAACTGTAGGCAATGCATGAAAAATATAGAAACTGACATTTTGCTGGTGGGTGGCGGCATCATGAGTGCCACTTTAGGCGTTTTACTACATCAGTTAGACCCTAAGCTCAACATCACGATGGTTGAGCAATTGCCTGAAGTGGCGCTTGAGAGCTCTGATGCACTCAATAATGCCGGCACTGGCCATGCGGGTTATTGTGAGCTGAATTACACGCCACAGGCGGGAGATGGCAGTATCGTGATTCAGCGTGCCCTAGAAATCAACGCAGCGTTCGAGGTGTCGTTACAATTTTGGTCTAGCTTGGTGAAACAAAACGTTTTGCCAACGCCTAGTCATTTTATTAATAAAACACCGCATTTAAGTTTAGTGTGGGGCGAAAAAAACGTAGCTTTTTTAAAGCACCGTTTTGAGTTACTCAAGCAGCATCCTCTTTTTAAAGAAATGCAATACAGTGAAGATCATGCGCAACTCAGCAATTGGATGCCGCTAGTCATGGCGCATCGCAATCCAAAAGAAAAGCTGGCAGCCACTTTTGTCGCGCATGGTGCAGATGTTGATTTTGGCGCCCTCACCCGCCAGCTGGTAAGTTATCTCAAAACGCAGGAAAATTTCACTTTATTCAACAACACGCAAGTTAAAAAACTCAAAAAAATCAAAAATGAATGGCATGTCAGCTTATTTAACAAAACCAGCAAACATGCGAAAACCATCAATGCAAAGTTTGTTTTTTTAGGCGCAGGCGGTGGCGCTTTGCCACTACTGCAGTTGGCCAATGTCACTGAAAGTGAGGGTTACGGAGGCTTTCCTGTCAGCGGCCAATGGCTGATTTGCCAGAATCCGGATGTAATACAGCAGCACAACGTAAAGGTATATGGCAAGGCCGCTGTAGGGGCTCCCCCAATGTCTGTACCGCACTTAGATACACGAAAAATCAACGGAAAATCCGCGCTATTATTTGGCCCGTTTGCTGGGTTTACCACTAAATTTTTAAAGCAGGGTTCTGCCCTAGATTTGGCCAAATCGTTAAAAGTGAACAACTTAAAAGCCATGCTCGGGGTTGGCCGACACCACATGGATTTGACTAAATACCTGGTAAAAGAAGCCAGGCAAACACACGAGCAGCGTATGCACGCGCTACGCGCGTTTATACCGCAAGCTGATGCTGCTGACTGGAAACTTGCCAATGCCGGACAACGCGTGCAGATTATTAAAAAATGTGAACAAAAATGGGGGAAACTTGAGTTTGGCACTGAAATTGTCGCCACTCAGGATGGCTCACTCGCAGCGTTACTTGGCGCTTCGCCAGGTGCTTCTGTGAGCGTTCAAGCCATGATTCACGTCATTGAACAATGTTTTGGTGCACAACTCAAACATCAAGCTTGGGATGAAAAATTAAAGATGCTGATTCCAAGTTATGGTCAGTCGTTAATTGAGGATGGCGAATTACTAAGAAAAGTTCGTCAGCATACTTTAACGACATTACAACTTAATGAATAAATCTTGCTACAAAATCAATGCTGCCAGAATTTGTAGTGGTTGGCTTAGAGTCCAGCACCAAAATTTACCTCATATGGTGCTTGCCGATTAGTTGCATGAGATTGTGCTAAGTAAAATTTGAGTTAAATTCCATCATCGAATTGGCGTCGATAGCATCTAAAATTATCTAAAAGTGGCATCAATTTTTCGATAAAACCAGTCTTAAAGCAAACAAACCTTTTGACATGCCCTGAGAGCCTTTATTTACAAGGCTTTCAGGGCAGTGTTTTTCGCTCGGAGAAATTTAGTCTATTTAAACGTATTATTGCGCTTAGAAAACTGGCGAAACAGAGACTTGATAAACATTGTCTTGACTGCGCGCACGACCGTTAAAAACGACCAGCCCTTTCTTATTATCAAAGTGTAATGGCTTGTTCGTATAGGGGTCAGGATGTTTTGCTAGCAATCGCTCAAGGTCAGCTTCCTTAGTGCCAGTTTGCAGAATATCCAGTTGCAATTTCACTAAACGCATATGGCCTTCGAGGTCATGAATTGCTTCAACATTATCAAGCAACCCGCTGGTATCAAGCGTGGTAACTAAAATTTTTCCGATACTGTTTTTAAAATAATAGGGATACAATCCATACCCTAATAAGGCTTTTTTATCTTCTTCAACTTGCTTTTTAATCGTTTCTACTCGCTGCAAAAATAAAATAGAATCAAAACTCTAATAAAAACAACCACTTAATTAAACTTAAAGAAATCCGAATCACGATTGCAAGCCTCTTTGCCTTCGTATTTCATACAAGCAAATGCCACTGGCCACACTGACATTTAAACTTTCAACTGAACCAAACATCGGGATTGTCACTAGCGCATCGCAATTCTCAATCGTGAGGCGACGCAAACCATCTCCTTCTGCCCCCAGTACAATCGCAATTGGGCCGTCGAGTTTGGTGTTAAGCAAGTTGCTAGGCGCATCCATAGTCGTGCCAACGACAAACACACCTGCTTCTTTGAGTTCACGAATCGTTCTGGCCAAATTTGTCACTGCAATAAAAGGCACGGTTTCTGCTGCACCACAAGCCACCTTACGCACGGTTGCATTTAAACCCACCGCCCTATCTTTTGGTGCAATCACGGCATGCACGCCCATGGCATCGGCCACGCGCAAACATGCGCCTAGATTATGCGGGTCTTCTACGCCATCTAAAATTAAAAAGAATGGCGGTTCAGTCAGGTCAGATTCCAAAATATCGTGAATATCTTTATAGGGTATTGGCGTGTCTACCACGCGTGCTATCACACCTTGATGGCGACCATTCATACCGGCCATGCCGTCCAATCGGCTACGTTCAACCTCCATGGTACGCACACCTGAAAGCTCCGCCATTTTCAGCAAATCCTTCATGCGCGCATCTACGCGGTCACGGTCAATTAAAATTTCTTGCACACTCGCGGCATGTTGGCGCAAACGGCTAAGCACGGCATGAAAGCCAAATAGAATACGGATATCGCTCATTTTTTTGGTTTACCTTTATTTTTAATATGTTTAACGCGGTCTTTCTTAACTTTTTTTTTGATATTTTTAGCTGATGGTTTGGCTAATCTAATAGTACTTTCAGGCAAATTAAGTGTGGCTTTTTTAGGTTGTTCCCCACTGGTGTTTTTTTTAACAGTACTGGAATCAGCGTTTTTATTTGCTTGCGGTACGTCAGCAGGAATATGTGAAGCATGTGCAACTAAAGTAAAG
>JAKPIR010000239.1 GCA_029549705.1 Pseudomonadota bacterium
TGAACCCGGTCATGCCTTGGATGGCGTCACGGCAACCATTCCACTGGCGTTGTTGAACCAGCTCAACCCTGTGCAGGCCGAATGGCTGGTGCCGGGCATGTTACGCGAAAAGCTCACTTACCTCATTAAGGCGCTGCCTAAAACTTTTCGCCGCGTGTGCGTGCCGGTGCCGGAGTTTGTGACTGGCTTTTTGGAGTCTGTGGATAATCAATTTTCAACGCCCATTCTTGAAACATTAGCGAGCTATATTCAGCATAAAACTACCCTAAAGGTGAGCAAGGACGACTGGAATTTAAACGATATTCCGCCGCATCACCTGATGAATTTCAGCGTGATTGACGATGCCGGGCGCGAGCTGGCTTCTGCACGCGATTGGCTTGCGCTCAAAAAACAATTAGGTTCAGCCGCACAGCTTACTTTTAGAAATACGTCGCCCGACATTGAAAAAACCGGCTTAAAACAATGGGATTTTGGCGATTTGCCACAAACCTTGAGTTTTGAGCGTGATGGCTTGAAAGTGAATGGTTACCCCGCGCTGGAGGACAATGCCGAGAGCGTAGCGGTGCGGCTGTTTGATACCGAGCAGGACGCGGCATTGAATCACCGCCAAGGGGTGTGCCGCCTCATGCGCTTTGAGTTAAAAGAACAAATGAAGCAGCTCGAAAAAAGTTTGCCGAACTTTAACCAGTATGCGCTGGCCTTAAGAAACGTGATGTCGCCAGACGACCTGCGTGAAGACATGATTCGCGCCATTTCTGACCGCGCATTTATTGGCGAGGATGACTTGCCGCGCACCAACGACGAATTTATGAAACTTAAAGCCAGAGCACGTACACGATTGCCTGCCGTCACGCAGGCGGTGGCACGGCAGGCGCAGGCCATTGCAACAGAATATCAATTGCTCATGACCCAGCAAGCCAAAATGCCGGCAACAGTCAATCGGCTCAAGCGCGATGTGGAGCAGCAAGTGAGCCTGCTGGTGTATAAAAACTGCTTTAGCCTTACCCCTTGGGAGTATTTGCAGCACATGCCACGCTATTTAAAAGCGCTGCGGCTGCGTATTGAAAAACATCCCGCAAACCCAGACCGCGACGGCAAAAATGCGGCCAGCGTAGGGTTGATTTGGCAAAAGTGGCAAGATAAAGTCAATGCCTTGCAACAGGCGCACCATGATGTTCCGCAAGCGTTGCAAGATTTTAGGTGGCTGATTGAAGAGTTACGCGTGTCATTATTTGCGCAAGAACTTAAAACGCCGTTTCCTGTGTCAATCAAACGGCTTGAAAAGACCTGGGCGGAAATGCACTTTTAGCAGCGCATGCAAATAAATCGCAAAACCGACCCGTTTGACCAATACCTGCTTAAACCGCGGGGCGATAAACTTATTCGCATTCATCTCAGCCGCAATACGCTGATTGCGGTGATTTTCTCAATATTGATTCATGCTCTGATTTTGAGCATTGTGGTGCCAAAAATTCAGTTAGATGCCGCCGCAGCTAAGCCCCCAACTTCATTTGAGGTGAGCCTTGCACCACCAAAATTGCCCGAAGAAATTGTCGCGCCAGTTGAACAGCCCGTGCAGCCAAAAGAAATTCCACCACCAAAAATCATCAAAAAGCCGCCCAAAAAAATAATCACAAAAAAGGCGGTAACGACTGAAAAGCCCGTATTGACCGTTCCTGAAGAGTGGGCCGCACCGATTCCCGTACCCAAGGTAGAAGAAAACCCCGTGGTAGAAGCACCCGCCACTGAAGCGCCCACCGACATGGCGTCTTATGTGCGCCAGCAGCAAGCCAAGCGCAATGCGCTAGAAGCGGATGCCGCGCGCCAAAATGCTGAAGCCATCGCGCGTGAGCAAGGGCCGAGTGCCGAGCAGTTGCGCGATGAACGCATTAAAAATAATTTCAAATCCGGCACCAACGGCATATTTGAAATTACCAGTTTATCTAGCCGCCGTGCGACTTTTTCTTTCAAAGGCTGGACAAACGATTACAGCAACGCGCGCCGCCAGTTTTTTGAAGTCGAAGCCAGCGGTGGGCAAGACGTGCGTTTAGTGATGGTAAAAAAAATGATTGCCTTGATTCGCGAGCATTATCAGGGCGACTTTAACTGGGACTCACAGCGGCTAGGCCGCACCATTGTAAAATCGGCAAGGCTGGAAGATAACGCAGAATTGGAAGACTTTTTAATGATGGAGTTTTTTGGTACGCGCTATAAAACACAATTTTAAGCGGGACGAAATTGCCATCATTGATGGTAAAAATAGGCGTAAAAAAACAGCTAAAAACGTGCTGATTTTACGCTAACCTTTTTCGATGCTCTGGAAGCCTTGTAAATAAAGGTGTACAGAGCATAATTTTTTTCTCGCAGGTTTTGCACGGGTGAAACAGCACTCAATTTTGGTTGTAATTTACACTTGCGTCAGCAGTTTTCGAATGGCTTCTTCATCCAGCCCTTTACCAATCAGCACGATACGATTTTCAGGTTCATCTTCACTCCAGCCTTCAAGCTGCGTGGGTGGGTAGGGCGTAAAATGCACAGCATGAATCGCCAACGGCGCGCTTTGATCAGCGGCGTGGAGAATGCCTTTTAAGCGCAGAAGCTTATCGCCA
>JAKPIR010000243.1 GCA_029549705.1 Pseudomonadota bacterium
TTGTGAAAATTTCCCGTCTTTCTGAAACTCAGGCATACCAGTGATGTAAGTCGTCAATTGCATATCACTGATAGCAAATTTTGCGCGCTTGATTTCGTCATTCAACAATCGTTCATTGATGAGTTGATTGAGCGCAAATGACTTCATTTCTGGCAGGTCAGGCGCAGCAGGGTCAATTTTTCCTTCAGATTGCAGGCGATTACGAATATTCTTAAGTGCGTTATCGTATTCTTGAATAGAAATATTATTCTTACCCACTTTTGCAACGGCAACATTGCTACCGGCGCTACTTAAATATGAATCAATACCAAATAATGCAAATGGAATGGTAATGAGGGCTAATAGCGCTTTACCAACCCAACCTTGAGCAACTGAACGAATACTATCTAACATAACGGAATACCTTTAACTGAAATTCTGAAACTTTGGGACTGGCAATAATTTGCGTGTGGGTTAAGAGCAATATTTAAACACACGGTTACCGTCCATTTTTTTGGATACGAGACTATAGCATATTTATAATTTTGCATAAGTCAGAAAACGCTCGGACAAAACACGAACGATTAAGTTTTAGAGAAAAAAACAAAAAAGCCTGCATAGAAATAAACTATGCAGGCTCATTGTCAGTGGCGGAGTGGACGGGACTCGAACCCGCGACCCCCGGCGTGACAGGCCGGTATTCTAACCAACTGAACTACCACTCCTAAAACTAATATTTGAAAGCTGTTTTAATTAAGTTCACACATCAATTTAAAACAACATCAAAATTCACATCCGTCATTATAGCAAAATAAAAGAGCGCTTAAACTACCAGCACTCTTAATTTTTACAATTAGGAACGGCATTAATCACTTTTGTTGGTATTTATGGTGGGTGCTAACGGGGTCGAACCGCTGACATTCGCCTTGTAAGGGCGACGCTCTACCAACTGAGCTAAGCACCCTGCTTAACCAACAAAGATTGCTAGTTTACAGCATCTTTTAAAGATTTACCAGCCCTAAATTTAGGAGAATTTGCTGCTTTGATATTAATTGTTGCGCCAGTACGTGGATTACGGCCGCTACGTGCTTCACGTTTGCCAACATAAAATGTACCAAAGCCGATTAAAGTGACTAATTCGCCTTTTTTCAATGCTTTAGTAATTGAAGCTGTCGTTGCATCTAATGCACGGCCAGCTGCTGCTTTAGAAATACCTGCTGCTTCTGCAATTTGGTCAATCAATTCTGATTTATTTGCCACTTGTACTCTCCCTTGTTTAAAATGGTTTTTAACTCACTCATTCTGAGCAATTAATACTCATACAGCTTTATATCAAGCCTACAAAGCCCATGTCAAGCTTTTATCAGCATGCACGCGCATTTTTTTAAATTAATGCTTCGTGTTATCTGCAATCACAGCATCACTTTCAAGTGTTTTATCTACAGGCTGAACTTCTTTTACTGAAATTCCGCTCGCATCTTCATTTTCCAGCAATGGTGTTGGAAGTTTTTCTAAAGCCAACGCTAAGACCTCATCAATCCATTTGACTGGATGAATATCCAACTTGTTTTTTATGTTTTCCGGGATGTCGGTTAGATCTTTAACATTTTGCAGTGGGATCAAAACTGTTTTGATGCCACCGCGGTGTGCCGCTAGCAACTTCTCCTTTAAGCCACCAATCGGCAACACCTCGCCTCTTAACGTAATTTCACCAGTCATGGCCACATCCGCACGCACTGGAATGCCTGTAAGAATAGACACCAGTGCGGTAGTAATCGCAATCCCTGCACTTGGGCCATCTTTAGGAGTTGCGCCTTCAGGAAAATGAATATGAATATCATTCTTTTCGTAAAAGTCATCCGCAATGCCAAGCCGTTTGGCCCGACTGCGCACCACGCTCATGGCCGCAAGCGTTGATTCTTTCATGACTTCACCAAGTTTTCCGGTCGTTGTTGTTTTCCCTTTACCAGGCAGCAGTACCGCCTCTATCGTGAGCAATTCACCACCCACAGAAGTCCATGCCAAGCCGGTAACTTGGCCAATTTGATTTTCTTTTGCGGCTACGCCATAGTCGTAACGCTGAACACCCAAATACTTGTCTAAAACTTTTGGCGTCACTGTGATTTTCTTAGGCGCTTTGGCACCCTCTTTAGCCTTAGCCGTCAGTAATTCCTTGACGACTTTTCTACAAATTTTTGAAATTTCTTGTTCTAACTTACGAACGCCAGCTTCTCTGGTGTAGTAGCGCACAATATCTCGCACCGCAGCATCTGAAATTGTAACTTCAGCGTCTTTGAGGCCATGTGATTTTAATTGTTTGGGCACCAAGTAGCGCATCGCAATATTCACTTTTTCATCTTCTGTATAGCCTGAGAGATGAATGATTTCCATACGGTCTAACAGTGCGGCAGGAATATTCATTGAGTTTGCTGTGGCGACAAACATCACGTCGGATAGATCGTACTCAACCTCAACATAATGATCCGCAAAAGTGTGATTTTGTTCAGGATCCAATACCTCAAGCAAGGCAGAAGATGGGTCACCACGCATGTCTTGCCCCATTTTATCGACTTCATCGAGTAAAAATAATGGATTTTTTACACCGACTTTACTCATGCTCTGCAAAATTTTACCCGGCATCGAACCGATATAAGTTCTTCTGTGCCCGCGAATCTCAGATTCATCACGCACGCCACCTAGCGCCATGCGCACAAACTTACGATTTACGGCTTTTGCAATGCTTTGCCCAAGAGAAGTTTTACCAACACCAGGTGGGCCGACCAAGCAAAGAATAGGTGCTTTAATTTTATCGACGCGCTGTTGCACAGCAAGATATTCAACAATACGCTCTTTTACTTTTTCCAAACCATAGTGGTCATCGTCCAGTATTTTTTCAGCCGCTAATAAGTCTTTGCTTATCTTGGTTTTTTTCTTCCATGGAAGATTAATAAGTGTATCAATATAATTGCGTACAACTGAAGCTTCAGCCGACATCGGCGACATCATCTTTAATTTCTTAAGTTCACTCGCGACTTTAGCAAGTGCTTCTTTTGGCATATGCGCGTCTTGAATGCGTTTTTCAAGCTCATCCATTTCGGCATTTTCATCTTGCTCACCAAGTTCTTTTTGGATGGCCTTTACTTGCTCATTCAAATAGTATTCTCGCTGGGTTTTTTCCATTTGGCGCTTCACGCGACCACGAATGCGTTTTTCCACTTGAAGGATGTCAATTTCACCTTCCATCAAGCGCAGTAAATGTTCTAAACGTTCAGCCACGCTAAACATTTCAAGCACTTTTTGTTTTTCATCAAGTTTTAAAGTGAGATGCGCGGCAATCGTATCAGCTAACCGACCTGCATCATCAATTGTTGCCAATGAGGTCAGAATTTCTGGGGGTATTTTTTTATTCAATTTCACATATTGATCAAACTGCGCAAACACTGTACGCATTAGCGCTTGAATCTCAATGTCATCAACTGATTCTGCAATAAGCTCTACGTGTGCGGCAAAACACTCTTCGGTTTCAGTGAAATCAGAGAATTTGGCACGTTGTACGCCCTCAACAAGTACTTTTACGGTGCCATCAGGTAACTTAAGCATTTGTAGCACGGTGGCAACCGTACCTACTTCATACAAGTCATCCGCGCTGGGCTCATCTTTGTTGGCTGACTTTTGTGCAACCAATAGAATTTGCTTATCGCCCTCAGAGGCAATCTCCAAAGCTTTTACAGACTTTGTGCGTCCGACGAACAATGGAATAACAAGATGCGGATAGACCACCACGTCACGCAGTGGCAACACTGGCAACATACCAGTTTCAGCGCTAAATAAAGGTAAACTTTTTATCATGAAGACTTCCAAATTAAGCTAAGGTTATAAGCTATCAATGCCTACATAACAAATAATGGGGTTAAAGAGCACGTCTTCAAGACCCCATTGAGAATGATATCAAAATGTTTTTATATGAGTTAACCTACGGCCTCTTCAGCAGGCTTGTCGGAATAAATCAAAAGCGCAGGCGCGTCACCGCGAATAACACCATCATCAATAACAACCTTAGATAGATTTTTGAGAGAAGGTAACTCATACATGATTTCAAGCAGAGAGTGCTCAAGAATTGAACGCAATCCGCGTGCCCCAGTTTTGCGCTCCAAGGCTTTTTTTGCTATCAAATGTAGTGCTGATTCTCTAAATTCCAACTCTACACCCTCCATTTTAAACAGTTTAATATACTGTTTTGTGAGTGCATTTTTAGGCTCAGTAAGAATAGTCATCAACGCCGACTCATCCAAAGATTCCAATGTGGCGACTACCGGTAGACGGCCAATAAATTCCGGTATTAGACCGAATTTGATTAAATCTTCGGGCTCTACATCACGCAACACATCGCCTACCTGACGATTATCATCTTTACTTTTTACTTCGGCACCAAAACCAATACCACCTTTTTCAGAGCGCAGTCGAATCACTTTTTCCAAGCCATCAAAAGCACCACCACAAATAAATAGGATGTTGGTTGTATCTAACTGCACGAATTCCTGATTAGGGTGCTTGCGTCCCCCTTGTGGCGGTATAGATGCGACCGTGCCTTCAATCAATTTGAGTAGCGCTTGCTGCACGCCTTCGCCAGATACATCTCGTGTAATAGAGGCGTTTTCTGACTTTCTAGAAATCTTATCGACCTCATCTATGTAGACAATACCGCGCTTCGCTTTTTCGACATCGTAATCGCATTTTTGCAAGAGTTTTTGCATGATGTTTTCAACGTCTTCACCCACGTAACCTGCTTCAGTCAAGGTGGTTGCATCAGCCATAACAAAAGGCACATCCAAAAGCCTAGCAAGCGTTTGCGCGAGCAGTGTTTTACCAGAACCTGTTGGGCCTATCAGCAAGATATTGCTTTTTGAAATTTCAACTTCATCTTTTTGCCCGCCATCTGACAAATTATTATGGCCCAGACGTTTGTAATGGTTATAAACCGCTACGGCAAGATTTTTCTTGGCATGTGTTTGACCGATGACGTACTGATCCAATATTTTGCAAATCTCTTGAGGTGTCGGCAAACTTTGTTCAGCTGATTTGAGTCCGTCGGTATTTTTAACTTCCTCTTTAATAATGTCATTGCATAAATCAACACACTCATTACACACAAATACTGAAGGGCCAGCAATGAGCTTTTTCACTTCATGCTGACTTTTGCCACAAAATGAGCAATACAGTAATTTATCGCCATCGGCCTTATTCGCCATACGTCATTCCTATTTTATTAAGTAACATTACTAACATCAAATCATTGACTATTTGAGCTATATTATTGTCAATTACGACCAAAAATAAACTATCTTTAAAATGGGCCTATGCAGTTTCAGTGCGACTGGTAATTACTTTATCAATCATGCCGTAAGCGACAGATTCTTCTGCACTCATAAAATTATCACGCTCAGTGTCAACATCGATTTCCGCAGCCGTTTTACCAGTATGGTGCGCTAAAATGGCATTCAATTTTTCGCGCAAATACATAATTTCTTTTGCCTGAATGGCAATATCTGTCGATTGGCCCTGAAAGCCGCCCGAAGGCTGATGAATCATGATGCGTGAATTCGGCAAACTGTAACGCTTACCTTTTGCGCCTGAAGCAAGTAAAAATGCACCCATGCTCGCAGCTTGACCAATGCATAAAGTACTCACATCTGCCTTAATGAATTGCATTGTGTCATAAATTGACATGCCAGCAGTGACTGAGCCGCCAGGTGAATTAATATAAAGCGAAATATCTTTATCCGGATTTTCGGCCTCAAGAAATAAAAGTTGGGCGACCACTAGGTTTGCAGATTGGTCATTGACCGGCCCTACCAAGAAAACCACGCGTTCTTTCAGTAAACGCGAATAAATATCATATGAGCGCTCACCACGACCGCTTTGCTCAACTACCATCGGGATATAGCCTAAGCCCTGAGGCGTCATTTTCTGCTCAGAAATTGGTGAGTCATTCAAACTCGGCTTGTGAATCATGATGCGCTTCCCATTAAATCATCGAATTTTACTTTTTTATCTGTAACTTTGGCGTTTGACAGCACCCAAGCCACGGCGTTCTCTTCAGTGGCTAAAGCTGCTGGCTCATCAAGACGTTTTGGGTCAGCATAATACCAAGTGACCACTTCAGAGGGACGCTCAAAACTTTGTGCAAACACATCGACCATGGCGCGCACTTGATCAGCGGTAGCATGCAATTTGTTGGTATTGATAATCTCACCAAGGATTAAGCGCAATTTTGTGCTACGCTTCGCCTGCTCTTCAAACATGCTCGGTTCTAACTTGATGACGCTCATGTCTGCTCCGCGCTGTTTTAGATTTTGCGCGGTAGTTTCCATCATGCGATTGATTTCCGTACCTAACAGCACTTTTGGAATGTCCAAATCTGTATGATCAACCAATGCCTGAAACACCTGTTCTTTCAGTTTAGCACTAACACGTTTGGCAACTTCCTGCTTAAGGCTCTCCGTGACTTCTGCTTTCATTTTTTCAACGTCACCGTCCTCAACACCAAGACCTTTGGCAAATTCAGCATCAATTGCCGGTAGCTTGGGTTCTGAGACGCTGACATAACTGACGTCATAAGTCACCACTTTGCCAGCCAATTGTTCAGGTTGATGATCTGCTGGATAGCTGATTTCAAATTGCTTTGCGCTACCTGCTTTTCCGCCCGCTAAATTCTCATCGAATGCGGCGATACGACCACCCTCACCCAATACTAAATCAATGCCAGTAGTTCCCGTTGACTCTACTTCTTTTCCATCGATTGTTGCCTTAAGCGTGACATTCACGCGGTCACCAATTTTGGCGGATCGTTTGACTGGCACAAAAGTCACACGTTGTTTTACCAGCACGTCTAATGTTTTTTTAACGTCTGCATCACTGACTTCAATCACAGGGCGCTCGATTTTAACTTTTGAGAGATCTCCGACTTTTACTTCAGGGAACACTTCAAAAGTTGCTGTGTATTCTAATGCTTCGGATGCCGCGCCAAATGGTTTATGCTCAATATTTGGAAAGCCTGCAACGCGCAATTTAGCCTCATCTACGGCTTCACCAAAGCTTTTTTCAACAGCGCCCGAATAAACTTCATCACGTACTTGGTCGCCATAATGTTGGTTCACCAAACCTAATGGCGCTTTTCCTGGCCTAAAACCAGCGAATTTAGCCGTACGTGAGATTTGCGCCAAACGCTGTTTAATTTGTGCTTCTAACGGTTGTAGTGGAACAGAGATCGTGATGCGACGTTCTAGTTTGCCAAGAGTTTCAACATTCAATGCCATGCGGTTTATTCCTAAAATCTAAATGCAATCTCGTTAGCGTGAATCATACATAATGTACGTTACAGAGATGCTTTAATAAAGTTAAATTAGAACGAAATGTAAGAAATAATCCAGTGTTATGTGGTTTGGTTGGTGAAAAAAAGCTAGCTTTGTCCTTTTTTCACTTTATCCAGAAACGGTGGATTGACCAACTTACTAGTCCGTGTGATTTCAGCCGAAGACTATAGCATATTAGGCTTTTCGAAACAAATAACAGGGATATATTTTCCAACAACATGGTTAAAGGCAGGTGCCACCAGATTAAGTCTATCGCCTTATTAAGGAAATGGTTAAAGACCGTTGTTTATGCATAATTATTTTTGAATGCCTAAAATCCAATAGAAACCAATCAACATCTAGCAGTGAAAAGCAAGCAGCTAATTGTGCTATTTATACTGTAAACAAAAAATGGCGCCACAGCGCCATTTTTTTAACCAACTGACTAATCTACCAAGTACGTTTAATGTAAAAGGTAATGGTTGCGTCATTTGTATCGCGACCATCAGACGTTTCATAATACGCTTGATCTTGCACGGCAAATGTATTCGTGAATACAGCACCAGCATTAAAGCCTTCAATCGGCTTACCTGAAGCGGTTGGAAGAGAAAAATCACGACTAATACCAATCGCGTAATCGCCTTGATCGCCCGTTAGATTTTTTGTGTTTTGATAGCCCACCTTTGCCATGATGCTTAAATCGCCTGGTAATTTATGCGTCATTTTGAGCTCATGGTAGTCTGCATGTTTTGTGTTTTTCTTACCATTGTTGGTATTATCTATTGCTGCACCGTAATAATTTGTCAGCACGTTATAGTAGGTATAGGTTAAGAACTCATAAGAAAGACCAATAGACGCTTCAAAAGAATCTTGTTTGCGACCCAAGTCAGCTTCACTGTATGAATTTTCGCGGTCTGGGTACCAGTAATAATTACCCATCAAATTCACGCCAAAGCCGCTTTCAAAGGTATGCGCATAGCCGCCGTAAATATCAATTTCAATTTTGTTACCACCCGAAAAACCGTCGCCATGGCCCGTAAAGTTTTTATCAATATTTGAAAACCAAGTACCGGCATAAAAGCCACTGCTGTGGGCGTAATCAGCACCACCCTGCAAAGCCGGGCCATCACTTAATGCCACACCACGGAACATATAGTTGCTATATAAACCTAAGTTAAAAGTTAGTGAATGAGGCGATGTTGGCTCTGCTGGCTCAGCAACTGCTGCCGCTGGTGCTGCTTCAACTGCCGGCGCTTCATCAGCCATGGCATAAGCACTGCCCAAAAAAACCGGGCCTGCATATAAGGCACATAGGATGTTACGTATTGTTTTTTTACCCGAATTCGTCATTTTAACTCCCTGTTATTTCTCTATTGAATATTACTAAATTTACTGGGAAACATATTGAATTAAATCAATATTGGGTGCAACTAGTAATTCACAGAAATGCAACAATTCAACACAAATACAACAAATAAAGTGTTCATAAAATGGTGCATCAGCAAATTTTTGCACCTAAGTTGTGCGTGTAAGATTGTGCATACGGGCATTTTTTGGAATTACTTTTCTAACACGCAAACAATTAAAAAGTATGCGAGAAAAAATCAATGCCCTGAGAGCCTTATAAATAAAGGCTCTCAGGGCATCACTAAAGGTTACATATGAATTGAGAAGTGATTTATTGATTTTCAGGCCAAAAAAAAGCTTCCCTTTGTGGAAGCTTTTTACTGATCAAATCAATTTGATGTTGTTTTATTTAAAAAACTATTGGTGCGAAAGGAGAGACTCGAACTCTCACGCCTTGCGGCGCTGGAACCTAAATCCAGTGCGTCTACCAATTCCGCCACTTTCGCAGGTTGTTGCGGGTGAAAATCACCCTGATTCAACGAAGTCGCCATTGTATATCAAGTAAGCGTGCTGGGAATAGTAAATTTATAAAATTTCGATACTTATTTAATACGCGCGCTATGGTGACGTTAGACTGCGCTGATTTTGCTGGCAGTTAAAGCTAAGATTATGCGAGAATGGCGTTTGAGTGAGTTATCAACATGAGTGAAGTCAATATTATGCCAAACAGTATCAATGAAAATGAGATTAGCCTACTACGCAAAGAGTTAGAGATGCTGATGCTTGAACGCCAGTCTTTATTGAGGGTCACAGGCGCGGCGGCAGGCTTGATTGCTGAAATGGACAGCCATGATTTGCCCATTTCCACAGTGGAGGCCGCTGACTTATTAGCGACTACAATCAATAAGTTAAGTGAAGAAACGTTACAAGATGCTTTAAGTTCCGTGCATGCGGAAATTGTAGATTAAAGCGATACGATTCGTTTCACTTTATCCTATCAGGAATTCAGTGCAATTCTTGCTTCATCCAAACCACCTGGATTAAAGATGACGCTTAGACAACACAAGATGCAAGCAAAACCATTGGCGCACAAAAGCTTATATTTAGCCATCGTCGCGGTAATATCAATACAGTTTGTTGCTTGCAGTTTTCAAGAGTATGCGCCTAAACCGATAGATGCCGCACAAAGTGCAGCTAGATTTTCAAGCAAATCATTTGAAGACAGTCAGTTTCAACAGTTTTTAATTGCACAAGGCTATGCGGTAGAGCGGCTGCCGATTCAACTTTGGCATTTGGATGACTTAGCCTATTGCGCATTGTTTTTTCACCCCAGTTTAGAAGTTGCTCGCACGCAATGGCGCTCAGCGCAACTTGCCGAGCAGGTCGCGGGGAACAAACCACTCCCGACTTTAAACAGCCATTTAGCGCATAGTGACGACCCTGACCCAGCAAAAAAACCGTTTGCTTTAGGCTTGGGTATTGATATCCCAATAGAAGTCGCCAATAAACGTCTGGTTCGTATTGAGCAGGCGCAGCATCTCACTCAAATTGCCAAGCTTGAAATTGCACAAACAGCGTGGCAATTGCGTCATCAACTCGCGCAGACATTTTCAAATATTCAATACAATCAGCAGCAAATTAGTTTACTCGCGAAAGAAAAAAACCTGCGTGAAGCCATTGTCAGGCTTTACCAAAAACGATTAACTTTAGGCGAAGCCTCAAATATCGAGTTGAGCAATGCCACATTACAACTGCAATCAAGCGAAAATGCGTTGCTCAGTGCGCAGCAAGCGCAACTGGTTTTACAATCACAACTGGCCAGCCAATTGGGTTTGCCGTTAGCACAAGTCAACAAAATGGCATTGGCACCCATAGATGAAGAACGGCATCAAAGTGCAACCCCTACGGATGAAGTTCAGGCAACTACCCTGCAGAACCGCATCGATATTCGCATTGCGCTTGAGCGATACGCGGCGGCTGAGGCCAAATTAAAGTTGGAAATTGCCAACCAATACCCAGACCTTGTCATTAGCCCTAGTTACACCTATGAGTTTGGCGACAATGTGTGGTCATTAGGTATTTCAAGTTTATTAGCTCTGCTGAACAAAAATAAAACCAATATTGCCGCAGCCAACCAATTGCGTGAAGTGGAAGCTGCGCAGTTTGATGCTTTGCAAATAAAAGTGATTCAAGAAGCGAGTACAGCGCGTGCGCAGCTCTCGCAAGCCAGTGCTGAACTGCATGATCAGCAACAATTATTAGTGCAACAGCAGGCCAAGACGCAACGCTTAGCACGCCAATTTGCTGCAGGTGAAATCGATCGACTCACCATCACTTATGCTGAGTTAGAAAATGTTGGCGCTGAAAAAGCGTTAGCCTTGGCCCGCTATAAACGTAATCAGGCACTAGACCAACTTGAAAACACCATGCAAAAGCCAATCACAACACAAAGTTTGTTTAATCAGTATCGGGGTGAACTATGAGCCGTAAAGCAATGATGATTATCGGCATACAGGCATTTTTAATAATTGTACTTTTTTGGCTGCTGGTGTTTTACGGTAAAGATGAATATGAAGAGCTAGGTGCTGAGCTCGATGAGGAAGTTGAAACGCGCTCGCTCGTGGCCGAGCATGCGAATGCAGACGCAGGCGTCGCGACATTGGTGCTACCAGTTGCACTGCAAAAACAAAGTGGGTTGCAATTCACGCGGCTACAAGCAACAACGCATCAAGCCACATCGGCAGCGTTTGGCACGGTGGAGTCAATCGATAGTTTGGTTGAGCTTCGCACCCGTTATTTTGCAGCACTTGCAGATGGCAATGTGATTCGCACTAACATTGCAAGTGCCGAGCAAAACTTGCAACGCTTGAAATTGCTCAACCAAGACGATAAAAATGTTTCTGACCGTGTGGTGCAAGAAGCAGAAGCACTGCTTAACAGTGAAAAAGCAAAATTAAGTGCGGCCAGTACATCTGCCAATGGAATACGCGATAATATGCGCCAGCTTTGGGGTGCTACATTGGCAAACTGGGCAACACAACACACACCGAACAGTGCGTTTGAGGGCTTATTGCAGCACCGTGATGTGCTCATCAAAGTGACGCTGCCGTTTGAAGTGGTGCCTGATAAAAATACCATACTGAGTATTACACCCATGGGGGCGGTCAGCCAAAATGTACAGGCAAAGTTCATTTCAGAAGCCGCTTTGACAGACAACACCATACAAGGTAAAACCTATTACTACCATGCGCCTGCTGGCAATTTAAGAACCAACATGCGTGTTTCAGCAAGGCTAGACACGCAAGGCAAAGTCACGACTGGCGTGATTGTCCCACATCAAGCAGTTGTCTGGTACGCAAACCAAGCTTGGGTTTATCAAAAAGTGGGGCCAGAAAAGTTTGTTCGCCGATTGATTAACACCGATGTGGAAATTGAAAGTGAGGCGATTAGCGGCTGGTATAACACTGTGGATATCGCAGAAAATGATGAAGTGGTCGTTAGTGGTGCGCAGCTGCTATTGTCGGAAGAATTGAAGTATCAAATTCAAAATGAAAACGAGGATTAAATTGTTAAATTTATCCCGCGATGCATTGAGTAAACT
>JAKPIR010000341.1 GCA_029549705.1 Pseudomonadota bacterium
TGCGGCTGTTGAGATTTTGCCGATTTCCATACGGTCATGCGTGAGCGTACCTGTTTTATCAAACACCACCGTGTCAATGGTCGTCAGCGCTTCAAGCGCCTGCATTTTTCTCACTAACACACCACTTTTTGCAAGCGCGCCAGAAACTGTCAACATCGCCGCAGGCGTTGCTAAAGATAGCGCGCAAGGGCAAGTGACAATCAGCACGGCTACCGCCGCCATAAGCGCACGACCATGATCTTCTTGCCACAAAAAGGCTGCCGAGGCAGCGGCGGCGAATAATACCGTAATTAAAAAGGGGCGCGCGATACGGTCTGCCAACAAGGCTAAGCGAGGCTTTTCTGCAGAAACGCGTTCCATCAACGCCACAATTTGTGCGTAGCGCGTGGTTTGGCCGATTTTATCAATACGCACTTGCACAGCAGCAGATAAATTGTAACTACCCGCAATCACCTCGGCACCTAACGCTTTAGGCACCGCACGCGACTCACCTGTTAATAATGCTTCATCCGCACTGGTGTTACCAAGCTGGATTGTGCCGTCTGCAGGGAATGTTTCACCAGGCAACACGCGCACAATATCGCCTAATGCCAATTGACGTACTGCCACGCGCTCAAAATTGCCATCGGCTTTTTGTCGCTCCACACTTGCGGGCAACCTGAGCATGAGGGCATCGAGCGCCCCCGCAGTGCGATCACGCATGCGTAATTCTATCCATCGGCCTGTGAGCAAGAAAAACACAAACATAGTGAGTGAATCAAAATAGACTTCAGCACCCCACCAACCGTTGGGTTCAAAAGTTGCAGCCGTGCTCACTATAAACGTAATGAATATGCCCAACGCCACCGGCATATCCATACTGATTTGCCGCATTTTCA
Organism: Pseudomonadota bacterium; assembly: GCA_029549705.1. GTDB lineage: Bacteria > Pseudomonadota > Gammaproteobacteria > Burkholderiales > Methylophilaceae > Methylotenera. The sequence continues at coordinate 879 of JAKPIR010000341.1, forward strand.
AATCATTGAACGCGTTGCTGAAAAATGGTCCTGAAGAAAAAAGTAGTACGGGAAGCGTCAGCACCCATGAGGCCCAGCGCAACAAATTCAACATGTCAGGTGTCATTTCACCTGCATTGGCAACATAGGCTGGGTAGGCGTACATCATGACTTGCATCATGCAAAAGCCAGCGACTAACCAGCGCCACAGCATTAAACGTTGATTTTTACGACGCGAATCTTGTGCAAAGGCATCGGCCGCGGGCAGGGCGCGATAGCCTGCCTTACTTACTGCACTTAACCAGTCTGACGGTTTGGTGTGCGCAGCTGACCAGACAATGCGTGCACGACCACTGGTGGCATTCACTTCCGCGCTACTGACGCCTTGCACAGCTTTAAGTGCTTTTTCAACATTAAATGCACAAGCCGCACAGTGCATGCCTTCAATAGCTAGGCGCGACTCCCAGTCTTGCTGCTCGTTTTCAAGAGGTTGACTAAAGCTTGACCACTCCGCGGGGTCATCCAGCGCAATCCAAGCGCGTTCGTCTGACTCCAGCGACGTGGATGATGATTGGGCTTGAGGAATTGCTGGCGTTAACATGTGAACATTTTACCACTGTGAAATTTGCTGGCGAGCATAACATACGCGCTTATCTCAACATTGACACACATCAACCCAGAATAGTTTGAATGTTCTAAAAAAATTCTATTTTTAAGTAAGCACTTATTTATTCATCAGCACCCTCTACCCGTCATACCAGCGCAGGCTGGTATCCTGTGACGCGCAAAGCGCATGATTCTTGGTTCTGGCTAGATTCCAGCTTTCGCCGGAATGACGAGAGTAACAAATTAGCATATCCTTAAGAGGTACATTAAGTTGTACATAAAATTCGTAGCAAAATTTTACGACGCTCAACCTTTCAACATTGCTTAAAATGTGCCGAGAAAATTTTGATGCTCTGCGGGCCTTGTAAATAAAGGCGCGCAGAGCATCACCAAAGGTTTGTATGTTAAAAACGTGAAAAAATCTTATTTTGATGGCCAAATAACGCTAACCAACAGGCCATTGCCAAGTGGCCGATCTTGAAGTTCTAGTGTGGCACCGTGTAACGTGGCGATACGCTGCACAATCGACAACCCTAAACCGCTGCCTTCTTCGCCACTGCCTGCGATGCGATAAAAACGCTTGTGTACTTGTTCGCGCTCTGCTGGCGAAATACCTGGCCCAGTGTCCGCAATTTCAAGCACCGTACCAGAATTATCTGGCGCATGGCTTCTATACACAACACTTTCAGAAACACGGCCTTCATAAACTTTCACG
>JAKPIR010000343.1 GCA_029549705.1 Pseudomonadota bacterium
CTGAAAAAAAAGTGGTGATAAAGCGCTACAATATCAAAAGCTTAGCACATGGCTTCAGTCGGGCTTTACGTAAAAGTCGCGCGGCCGTTTCATGGGCAAATGCGTTTAGGCTCAACATGGCGAACATCGCCACACCTAAACCACTGGCGCTGGTTGAGGAGCGTTACGGCCCTTTACGAGGCCGCGCCTATTTTGTTAGCGAGTATGTCGAAGCACCTGATATTGCCCAATTTTTTGCGCAAACGGCTGATACAGAAATCAGGCAGCAAGTTGCCCTTGATGTAGCAAGTTTGTTTTACCGCTTATATTTACTCGGAATTTCACACGGTGATTGCAAAGCCAGCAATATCAAAATTAAAGACATCAAACCACTGTTGCTCGATTTAGATGCGATGCAGGCCAATGCTTGGAATTTTAGGCAAAAGCATGTTAAAGATTTAAAGCGTTTTATGCGCAACTGGCAGGACAATGCCGAACTGAAAGCACTTTTTAAGCAAGCTTTTTCTATCACCTATGATGAAATTGATGACCCTTGGATACCCTCAATTTTAATGCGTGCGAATATCACTTAAATGCAAACACCTTTTAGCCTTCTCTGAAAGCTAGTATTTATAAGGCTTGCAGAGGGGTAAAAAATCCTCGGGCTGAAAACTGACGGTAGAATATTCCTTTGGACACACAATATTCGCATTATTTTTAGCAGTTTTGGCTAAACACAGTAAAATAGCTAAATCCATATCAAAAATCACTTTGAAAGTTACTCCATGATTGTTTTAGGTTTATCTGGCGCACTTGGTCATGATGCCTCTGCCGCACTTTTGGTGGATGGCAAAATCATTGCCGCAGCTGAAGAAGAGCGCTTTATTCGCGATAAGCATGCAAAAAATAAATTTCCGTATGAAGCCGCTAAATTCTGTTTGAAGCTGGCAGGCATTCAACCCGAAGAGGTTGATATTGTCGCTTTTCCGTATGCAGAAATCCCATTGAGTACGAATGCGCGCTGGCATTATGCCAAGCGTCACTGGTATGCGCCAGACCGCGCTTTAGATGCCTTATTTAACGGCAATCGCCGCTTTAGGCGCAACCGCGATAAATCCTTAAAACTGATGGCGGATTTGGGCTTAACTAACGCTAAATTTGTGCCGGTTGAACACCATTTGGCACACGCTTCAAGTGCTTATCATTTAAGCGGTTTTAAAGAAAAAACGGCCATTGTCGGCATTGATGGCAAAGGTGAGTACGCCACCACGTTTTTTGGTTATGGCGAAAACGGTAAAATTCACAAAATCAAAGAGTTTTACGACCCTGATTCTCTTGGTGGCATGTATGGCGCGATTACCGAATATCTTGGTTTTGAAATGCTCGATGGCGAATTTAAAGTGATGGGCATGGCGCCCTATGGCGACCCCAAAAAATACGACTTATCGCGCTTGGTGAAGTTTGAAAATGGCGAGCTGGAAGTCAATACTAAATTAGTGAATGTGGTGGGTTTGCGCCGCTATAAAGAAAGCGGTAAAGGCTATTACTTCACACCAGAACTCATTGAGTGGCTTGGGCCAAAGCGGCACGGTGATGAAATTGACAATCCGTATATTCACTATGCCGCGTCTGTACAGCAACTGCTGGAAGACACTGCGCTGAAGATGATTGATTATTACTTGGGTGACATTATCAAAGAAACTGGTCGCATTGCCATGGCGGGCGGCGTGGCGCTGAACGTAAAATTGAATCAGCGCATTATTGCGCTGCCGCACGTGAAAGAACTCTTTGTGCAGCCTGCCTCGGGTGACAACGGCACTTCACTTGGTGCAGCCACTTATGCAGCACATTTGGCGGGCGACACCATCCAAAAAATGGAACACGCTTATTTAGGCCCAGCCTATACCACCGAAGAATGTATTGCCGCCTGTGAGGCGCACCCGGCAAAACCCATATTTACGCGGGTTGAAAATTCCGCACAAAAAGGTGCAGAGTTGTTAGCCAGTGGTAACCCGCTGGCGTGGTTGCAGGGGCGCATGGAATTTGGCCCGCGCTCGCTTGGTTGCCGCAGTATTTTGGGTGATCCAAGCTACCCCGGTGTAGCAGACCGCATCAATGCGCAAATTAAATATCGCGAACGCTGGCGTCCATTTTGCCCCAGCATGCTAGACCGTGTGGCAGAAGATATTTTGCAAACCAGTCATCCAGCCCCTTATATGACGTTCACGTTTGATGTGGCAGAGCATTGGAAATCTCGCATCCCGGAAGTGGTGCATGAAGATGGCACCGCGCGTGCGCAAGTGGTGACGCGCGAAACCAACCCGCGCTATTACGAACTGATTGAACATCTTGAGCAATTGCGCGGTAATCCTGTGGTACTGAACACTTCGCTGAATCGCCGGGGTGAGCCGATGATTTGCAGCCCCACTGATGCACTAAATATGTTCTACGGTTGTGATTTAGAGTATCTCATCATGGAAGATGTGCTGGTAACAAAAAAGTAGATTGCTAAAATTGGGCGCGCGATGTTTATACATCGCAAATGTATTTTTCAAATGAACTCACACGCATGGGGTTTCCACTAGTTGATTTAGCGCAAACCTGTGTGACTAAAGCACGCGTTAGATTGACGTATAGCGCCTAATTAGCGATAATCGGGGTGAAGGTTTTTTGCCCCATTGAAGCACCATCTTAAGTTGAAGGCCTAGTCATGAAACAGTCCCATATCGAAGTTACCGAGCGCATCATAGAAAAAAGTCGCCCGACCCGCACCGCTTATTTACAACGTGTGGATGCGATGATTAAACGCGAAAAAAGCACAGGGCGCTTAGGCTGTGCCAATTTGGCGCACGCTTATGCAGCCATGCCCAGCAATGATAAATTCAAAGTGGTCGTCGAAAAAGCGCCTAATATTGGCATCGTGACAGCTTACAATGAAATGCTTTCTGCACATCAGCCTTATGTGGGTTACCCGGATATTATTCGCGATGAAGCGCACAAATTAGGCGCTACCGTGCAGGTGGCGGGCGGTGTGCCAGCCATGTGTGATGGCATTACCCAAGGCGAGCCGGGCATGGAGTTGTCGCTGTTTAGCCGCGACACCATTGCTATGAGTACGGCCATTGCCCTTTCGCATGATGTATTTGATGCCGCATTATTGCTTGGCATTTGCGATAAAATCGTACCGGGTTTACTGATTGGCGCACTGCATTTTGGCCATCTGCCCTGTGTGTTTGTGCCTGCTGGCCCGATGGCTACGGGTATTGATAACACCACAAAATCAAAAGTGCGTGAAAAATATGCGCAAGGGTTGGTGGGGCGCGATGAATTATTAGCTTCAGAATCCGCCGCTTATCATAGCGCGGGTACCTGTACGTTTTATGGCACGGCCAATAGCAATCAAATGCTCATGGAAGCGATGGGCTTGCACGTGCCGGGTGCTGCGTTTGTACACCCCAATGACGATCTGCGTGAATTATTGACGCGTGAGGCCGTTAAAATGGTGTTGAATAACACCAAACAAGAACAATTTACACCGATCGGAAAATTGGTCGACGAACACGTCATTGTTAACGCAATGGTGGCCTTGCTGGCAACGGGCGGTTCAACCAATCACCTGATTCACTGGGTGGCGGTTGCACGTGCAGCCGGTATTATGATTGACTGGACGGATTTTTATCACTTGGCAAAAACTACGCCGTTGCTAGCCAGTGTTTATCCTAATGGTAAGGCAGATGTCAATGAATTCCAGTCTGCCGGCGGTCCAGCCTTTGTAATTCGAGAACTCATAGACGCAGGTTATATGTTCCCAGACGTATTTACTGTGGCTTACGGCGGGTTGCGTGATTACGGTAAATTGCCAGTAAAAGAAGAAAACAAGTTAGTCTGGAAAGATTTACCCAAAGAAAGTTTGGATGAAACCATTGTCCGTACTGCCGCGTTTCCATTTGATGAGTCAGGCGGTTTGCGTTTACTCAAGGGTAATCTGGGCCGTAGCGTCATTAAAATTTCTGCAGTTCCGCCAGATCGTCACATTATTGAAGCGCCAGCCATTGTGTTTGATGCGCAGGAAGAATTACTCGCGGCGTTTGACCGCGGTGAGTTGGAAAAAGATTTTGTTGCCGTGGTGCGTTTTCAAGGCCCAAAAGCCAATGGCATGCCAGAGTTGCATAAGTTGACGCCGCCAATGGCGGTGCTACAGAACAAAGGCTTTATGGTGGCGATTGTGACTGATGGCCGCATGAGTGGTGCTTCAGGTAAGATTCCTGCGGCGATTCATTTAACGCCAGAAGCGTCAGCCGGTGGGCCGCTCGCCAAGGTACGTACTGGCGATATTATTCGCCTGAACGCGACAGTGGGTATGGTGAATGTGCTGGTAGATGAAGATGAGTGGGCGGAACGCGAAGTTGAAGAGCTTTCAGACACAAAACGTCACCATAATGCGCATGATTTAGGCCGTGAATTATTTGGCGGCATGCGTAAGAACGTGTTGTCGGCCGAAGAAGGCGCTATCACCTGGTTGTAGCCGTTTGAAAATACAATTTATGCGGCGTTACTTTCGCTTGCCGTACTACCCGTACTGTCTGCGCTCAAGTGCCTTGCCTAAATTGATTTTGAAACGGCTCGTACTTGCCAAAACCATTACAAAGTATAGATGCATTTTAAGAGTTTTATAAATTTCAATTTTTAATTAATCAGGTAAAAAACCATGAACACATTAGATTTAGCTAAAGAAGGCCCCGTCATTCCAGTCATTGTGATTAATAAAGTGGAAGATGCTGTGCCGATGGCCGAAGCATTGCTGGAAGGCGGCATTCGCGTGCTGGAAGTCACTTTACGTTCCTCTTGTGCTTTGCAAGCCATGGAGCAAATTGCCAAGCACGTGCCCGACGCAATTATGGGTTCGGGCACCGTGCGTAACTTAAAAGATGCACAAGCTTCACTTGAT
>JAKPIR010000358.1 GCA_029549705.1 Pseudomonadota bacterium
TACACACGTTGCTTTCACCCCTTTCCATAAACACACATTCAAAGCATGTACCGTTTGGCAACTTGTTGTATTCATTGATTGATTTTTCAATCTGAACACGCAAGGCTTTGCGCATGTTGCTCAACTTAACTGAATTCATAATTGATCACCTTCCAGTATTTACCTTCCTTTTGCGCCAAAATTCTTTTTGGTGTCATAAGGAGTTCACTTGCATTTATTGCGTCTGCAACGGTTTCAGGTATGCAGTTAAAATCAACCGCAGGCATATAGCGTTTTAACCACCATGCGTTTGCCTGTTTACGTGCGAATTGGCTATGACTTTCGAGTGCAATCCATTCGCTGATGACTGGACCAATGTCGCCAATGTGGTACGACACGCGCAGACTGTTTGCGCCAGTTTCTTTTTTTGTGTGCTTGGCATAGCTAACATCAGAAACATCGAACCACTCTTTCACTGGTGGCTTAATGCCTGTCAGAACATCAGCAGTTCCAGATCGCGTGTCGTGCTTTGGCTTTTCTTCAATCGGGAAGATATAACCGCACTCACTACACTTCTTGAATGAAATAGGCATGTAGTTCTGGCATTTAGGGCATTCGCGTGTTGGTGATTCCGATGGCTTGCTTTTGAACCCCTTGCGTCCAGTGATTTTGTTTACTGGTCCTTGCTCAGCAGTGGTTTCGGTGTAATCCAACCACAAACAGTTTTCTTTCCCATCTGCAATACGCATCCCTCGACCTGCAATCTGCACATACAAAACTGGAGACTTGGTAGGGCGGAGCAGTGCAATCAGATCCGTTTCAGGTGCATCAAAGCCTGTAGTCAGCGTGGCAATGTTCACAAGACATTGAAGATCGCCTTTTTTAAATTGATTGATGATGGTTTGACGCTCTGTCTTTGGTGTCTTGGCTGTAATCATGTTGGCGTTGATGCCTTTCTTGATAAATGACGCAAGGACATTTTCAGCATGTTCAACAGTCACACAAAAGGTTAGCCACTTCTTTCTTGTTGCGCCTTTTAAAATAATGTCACTGGTAGCTCGATCAATGACAAAATAATCATTCATCAAGTCATCAAGATCAGAAATCACGTAATCACCACCGACCACTTTTACAGATGAAGTATCCACCAGTGTCGGGGTGTCGTCCTGAACAACAAGCGGGGATAAGTGGCCACTCTTGAGTAGTTCATCCATACCAACAGTCGTGGCGATTGAATCAAACAGGCGTTTTTCATTGCCTGGATCGTGCAGGTGTACGCCATTACCGCGGAACGGTGTGCCAGTGAAGCCGATCACCAGTATTTTTCCGTTGTTGTATCTTTCACATTCAAAAATAAACTTCCGATACATGCCAGATTGCTCGGTGTTAATGTTGTGACACTCGTCCACAATAATTAGGTCCACGCGACCAAGATGGATTGCTTGCTTTGCAATGCTGCCAATGGTGGCAAAGATAATCTGACTTTCTAAGTCTTTTTTACCAAGTGCTGCACTACAGACTCCAGCAGGCGCTTCTGGCCAGATTGCTAGTAACTTTTCCAAGTTCTGCTGACAAAGCTCACGGCTTGCAACGGTCATAATGATGCGCGTTTGCGGAAATTCAGTAATAGCGCGTTTGCACAGTTCCGCAATAACAACTGATTTACCTGCACCCACACACATATTAACGATGGGATTTTTATTGTCTTGAATGTGGCGATTCATCCAAGCGTAAAGCTCTGAAATCGCACGTTCCTGATATGGTCTTAATTGGAACATGGTAGTATTCCTCCATGTTCTTCGATGAAGTTAAGAAAATCTTGGCGATTAATTTCTCTAGCGATTAAGTTTTTCTGCATCCTAGTTCTCTTAAACCACTGGAAATCAAAGTCATCTAAGTAGTCGGGTGCGTGAAGAAAAAACCAGTTGTCACCACTACGCTTAAAGATTGTTAGATCTCTGCTAAGGTAGAAATTGTCACTTGCTTTACCTTCAATAATTGCCATGGATGCACTTGCATTTATCTCCTTGTAAATCTTCAAATTAATTTCTCTTTGAATTTCATCTTCACATGCAATGACATCAAAAATTGTAACTGTCACATGGTCAAATCGACTTAAATCTTCTTCTTTAAATCTCAACCATTTTGTTTTGCCATTAGTTTGTGAGAAACACTTGTACTGATTAGTAGTTGTTTCAGTGACAATGATCGGCGCATCTAATCCAAGAAAATAAATGCATGTCTTGTCCTTTTCCTCTTCAATAAAATCATTGTATTTTTCAAGGTATTGAGGATGGGTAAATACGCACATAATGGCTTTTTTGACATCTTCTCTCATATCTGCACTATTCCTTTTTCTGTGTTTATGTACTTTTGTGTATTTGAACGGTAGAAAACATTTAGGTTTTCATCTGCATGGGTGAACTCAAGACTAGGGAAAAGCATCGGGATGAAACGATGGTTTTTGCATACCATTCCTTCGTCCTGCTCAACTTCATAGCCTTTTTGCTCGCATAGCCAACCGCCTGTTTCTTTGGGTGTGCTGTGAATGCAAGTGCGACAATTTTTCTCAGGTAGTGGATTTGGTAAATCCTCTACAGTGCGATAGCAATATTCTGAAAAATCGCAAAACTTGCACTGAAAGAAACTTGCATCTTTGCCGATTGGTAAAGGTGGTTCATTCGCAAAAATGATCTGCCCAGCGCGTTCAATCCAGTATTCAGCTTGCTTCTTGTCATAGTGCAGACGTTCACCGTATAGCTCGTCTGTGTTCTTGTTTCGGGCCAAGTAGTAGGCTCTGGTCAATCCAAGACCGTGCATGTAGACCTGCATCTGTGCCACATGCTCAGGTTTGGTCTTTTCAACGCCATCGGTTTGCAATTTTGCAAATGACTTGTCATTATGTGTTTTGAACTCTAAGAGATGCCATGTTTTCGGTGCTGAATGCAGTCCTAATGCCGCACCATCCGCATGTCCTCTGAAATGACCGCCATGAAAAGCAATTGCCCATTGCTCTCCAGTGGTCGGATCAACTTCCAAAACTTCCACGCCTGCTGACTGTAAATCCGCAATAAGGCGTGGTTCTTCCAAATGACCAGTTTTGAACAGGCGCAACATGCGCCCGTCAAACTGTGAGCGTTTTACCCAGCGAAACATGAACCACAATTCACGAGCGCATGGACGACCAATAGAAGAAGCGCCCAAGTATGTGCGGTGTGAACTTCTGTTTGCCGCCTTGATTGCAGCGTAGATCGCTGCAACCGTTGGCTCGTCTTGAATCATTGTTAGTTTAGCCATGAGTCAGACCCTTATTTACGCGCCCAAGGTGCAGATGCAGCTTGTGGTGCAGGTGCAGATTGTTGTTGCGCACCGCCATATCCACCGCTTTGCACTGGTTGTTTAAAGCCTTGTGATTGACCATGTTCGAGTGCTGAATAACCTCTGATCTCATTCGATGGCTCATACTGACCAGTTTTATCTTCTTTGATAATGACGCGAACCTGCATCGGCTGATGGTGCAACTCGCTAGAGTCGTTCACCGAGTTACGACCAATGGCAGCGCAAATCTGTGCAATGTTTTGGCGACCAATGCGGACAACTTCTGGGTTTGAATGGTTGATGTTGATGTTTTGGAAAACGATACGACCCGCGTATTGACCATCTACAATTTCCCATTGCAGTGACAAGCGGTTTCCACCGTTGCGGTTTTCCTTAATTTCAGAATTAACAATCTGAGCGATATAATTACCTTTTGGTAAAAGCTCGTAGCTTGGCGCTGAGTTAAGTTCTGATTGATCGAATTGCATGTTTAACATGTTCATATGTATTTCCGCCTTATGCGTTTGATGTGTTTAAGATTTTGTTTGCGATAAGTGAAAGATCGGGCGCTTCGTAGTAGTCCAATGCACCAGAACGGTCTTTCGCTTGATAATTGAAATCAGGTTGAGTCTGGAGCATTCGTTCCATTTCGCCTGTTTCTGGGTTTTTTTCGATGCGAAGTACGAATACCTCGTCAAAGAAATAAGGGATGGCTTGACCAATCTTTGCGCCTGGTGCGCTTGGTTGGTACAACATGCGACCAGTGTCCTGATCCTGCTGTTTTTCCATCTTGGCCGACATATAGACATTGCGTGGCAAGTCACGAAATGCACGAACTAGGTCTTGCATTTGCTCAGACAGCACGCCATAAGCGGCACGAGGGTCTTTGTGGTCTTTTTTGGCTTTGTTTAAAACAACTTCCGCAATTTCTGAGATCGAGTCGATGCAGATCCAATCGAAGTCTTTAAAATCCTGATGGTTGTTTTTAAGCAACTCATAAACTTCCATCAGGTCATCCATGCTTTGCACTTCTGCCACTGCAATGTCTGTATCACGTAGTGATAACAAGCCTGCTTCTGCTGAGATAATCAGCGCATTGCCACCAGTGGTTGCAGACAAACAGGTTTTACCTGCACCAGCTTGGCCGTAAACCAAGACTTTGATGCTTTTCACGCTATCGCGTGTTGTTGTTAGTTTGATCGCCATGATTAAGCGTCCTTTAGTTCAATAGAAATGCTAGGTTTTGCTGGTTTTGATGTGATGTACTTGTTCAGGTGTGGTGCCAAGTCGTCACGCATAGAACACAATGTCCTGTATTCTTTGGTGTTAAGCTTCGCTTCCCACGTGAAGCACTTCTTAACTTCATCAGGCAAAACTTCCCAAACGTCCTGAATTGCATCTGTGTCAACAGAGCGCGTCACCTTGCCAGTGGTTTTTACCTTGAACTGGTCATCTTCAAGCGAAGTCACACCCTCATCCTTGACACCGACCACCGCAATAATTTGCGCTTCAACTTCAAGGCGCTGCGCTCTTGCAGCTTCTTCATTGCGTTTAGCGTCAATCCACGATTGAAATAACGCTGCATTCATCTTTGTTCTCCTAAGCTGCCAAAACTTGATCGGCTTGTTCTTCTGCGAAGTATTCAAGCTGCTTGTTTAAATCTGTGACTTGGCTTTCAGTAAGTGTGATACGCAAGCCGTTGGGTATGTCCGTATTGTCGTTATCTACAACAAGAACAAAGGTTTCTTCATCAACAACAAGTTGCTCGTAGTCTTGATTGCAGTAATCTTCGTACTGATAATTAGAGCCATAACGGTTAGGGATGTATGCAATTTCACGTGATTTAGCGATTACATCAGCAGTCATAGAGCATTGGATTACGATGCAGCCAAGTTTTAGATCAAACGAAACTAAAGACCCATCAACTTCAATATCGCTAGAAACTTCAAATTTCGGAAGCTGAGGGCAGAACAACTCAGGTTTAGACATCATATTCATTGCGCTTCCCCAACACGTGATTTCATTTCAATGACTTCGCCTTTTTCAA
>JAKPIR010000360.1 GCA_029549705.1 Pseudomonadota bacterium
AACACAACATCAAACACGCCGCCTGTGCCAGGTCTTAAGGCAACGCTGGTTAAATCTTCTTCAAAGGTGGTGAGCAGTTCTTGCGCAAGCCATGCCGCGCGCAGCATCCATCGACATTGTGTGCAATAGCTAATTTCAACATGATGTGTCGTCAATTTGGTAATCCTTGCTGGTATACTTTGGTTTAGTATAAATGAAATATAATAAGTGCGAATTGAAACTAATCGAGCTAAGGTTGGCTCTTAGCCAAGAGCAACAATTTTTAATTGGGAATCTTCATACATGCAAGTAAAAAATAAATATCGCGGTTTTACCAAACTGGGCTTGGTGGGTTCTGGCTTGTTGTTGGGCTTGATGCTGAGTCTAACTTATTCTGCCGTAGCAGAAAAAATGGCAAAACCTGAATTGCCACTGGATGACTTGCGTGCATTTGCCGAAGTGTTTGGCAAAATCAAAACAGATTACGTTGAGCCGGTTGAAGACAAAAAACTGATCTCAGAAGCTATTAGCGGCATGCTCACAGGCCTAGACCCGCATTCAAGCTACATGGATGTGGATTCGTTCAAAGATATGCAGGCCGCCACCCAAGGTGAATTTGGCGGCTTAGGCATTGAGGTGGGCATGGAAGATGGCTTGGTGAAAGTGATTTCACCCATTGAGGATTCTCCTGCTTATGCCGCTGGCATTAAAAGTGGCGATCTCATCATGAAACTCGATGAAAAGCCGGTAAAAGGCATGACGCTCAACGATGCTGTAAAAATCATGCGCGGCACGCCAAATACGCCGATTGTATTAACCATTCTGCGCAAAAATGAAAGCAAACCGCTGGTTGTGAACTTGGTGCGTGCTGTCATCAAAAACAAAAGCGTGAAATTCAAAATGATAGAGCCGGGCTATGCCTATGCCAGAGTGACGCAATTCCAGGAACGCACGGGCGAAGACCTTGCCAAGGCCATTAAAAGCATGCACGCAGAAAACAAAGGCCCGTTCAAAGGCTTTGTGCTTGATTTACGCAATGACCCAGGTGGTTTGCTCAATGGTGCGGTAGGCGTTTCAGCCGCCTTTTTACCAAAAGACACGCTGGTGGTCTATACCGAAGGTCGCGCGCCAGATTCAAAAATGAACCTGACCGTTAACCCTGATAATTATGCACGTGGCGGTGCCGTAAATGATTACATGCGTGACATTCCAGCAGATTTAAAAACCGTGCCGATGGTGGTGCTCATCAATGCAGGGTCGGCTTCAGCATCTGAAATTGTGGCTGGCGCCCTGCAGGACCACAAACGGGCAACCTTAATTGGCGTGCGTACTTTTGGTAAAGGTTCAGTGCAGACCATTATGCCAATGAATAATGGCGCGGCGATTAAATTGACTACCGCACGTTATTTCACGCCAAATGGCCGTTCAATTCAGGCAAAAGGCATTGAGCCAGATTATTATGTTGAAGATGGTACAGATCAATCGTACAACATTCATGAAGCAGATTTATCGCGGCATATCAGTAACCCAACCGATGATAAAACAAAAGATGCAGCCAAAGCCGAAGCCGCTAAAGCCGCGCAAGATGCAGCCAAAGCAGAGGCTGCCAAAGCCAAATTGAATGAGAAGAAATTTGCCGAGCCAACAGCGCCGATTGAAGCTGCCAGCAAAGATGACTTACAGTTTGCTCAGGCCATGAATTTTCTGAAAGGCAACCCAGTGATTCAATCTGTTCGCCCAAAGGTTGAAACTGCCGAAGCAAAATAATCGTCCACTTTAGGCGTTTAAAAACAAAAATCCGCTTCATGCGGATTTTTGTTTTTAAACGTGGTAAATAATATCGAAAGCACTCAACACGCACACTGAGTTCATGCACTGTGTTTATAATGCGATATGGCTTTGACTATACAAGAACTTATTCAAGAGGCGGACCGCTGCGTAGCTTGCGGCTTATGCTTACCACACTGCCCGACTTATCGGAAAACCGGTTCAGAGGCTGATTCACCGCGTGGGCGCATTCAGTTAATGCGCGCAGTGGCACAAGACATTTTGCCCAATAATGACCGCTTTAAACAACATATTGATTTATGTCTAAGTTGCCGCAGCTGCGAATCTGCCTGCCCCAACAATGTTCAATATGGTGCACTGGCTGATACCGCACGTGCTGTGTTTGTGCCTAAGAAGCATCTGTTTTCTGGCTTGTTAAAACCGTTTATTCGCCAGCGAAAATTAGCTAACTTAGCACTTTGGCCGCTTTGGCTTCTACAAAAAACCCGCTTGCAAAATCCAATCAGTAAATGGGTTCCTGCCGCAGGCTTTTTACCGGAAATTTCCAAACCGACTACCTGGAAGCCACACTATGCTGCTACTGCGCCAAAAAAAGGAGCGGTAAGCTTGTTTTTAGGCTGTACCAGCCAGGCGCTTGATCAGGCCACGCTAACAGCCAGCATCGCCGTCCTCAACGCGCTTGGCTTTGACGTGCACGTACCTGCTAGCCAAACCTGCTGTGGCGGCATTGCCAGACAAATGGGTGATGCTGATGAGTCCGCCCGCTTAATTGCAACCAATCAGCGCGCTTTTGATGCATCTATGCCAATCATCACCGTTGCAAGCGGTTGTGGGGCAGGGTTATGTGATTACCTTAGCACGCATCGCATTCAAGACATCAGCGCTTTTTTAAGCACCTGTGATTGGTCTGGTGTTCAATTATCACCCTTAGAAATGCGTGTTTTTGTGCAGGACCCGTGTACATTGAGAAACGTGCAAAAAAGTCATCAGGCGGTTTATCAGCTGCTCAAAACTATACCTGCGCTTGAAGTGGTCGCCCTGCCGGGTAATAGCCAATGCTGTGGTGGTGCTGGCACCTACATGCTCAACCAAAAAGAAATGGCAGACCGTTTATTCAACGACAAACTATCTGCCATCAAATCAAATCATGCCGTTTTGCTGGCAACTTCGAATATTGGTTGCAGTCTACATATTGCGCGTGGCTTGCGTGCGCATAATGAATCCGTTACAGTGGTTCATCCAGTGCAAATCATCGCCAAACAACTAGGCTTTCAGTCCTAACCGAACCAATCGAAGGAGCAACCCGTTGAGTAAGCTAGATTCTTTCATTGTGGAATTTGATACTGCATTGCGCACCTTGTTTGCAAAACCGCACAGTGTGCGCAAACATCCAGATGTTGCCATTGCCGAAGCCGATTTATCTGACACTGAAAAAAAACACGCCAGCGCGCTGATGCGTGTTAACCATACCGGCGAAGTCTGCGCGCAGGCTTTATACAGCGGTCAATCGCTCACCGCGCACCAGCCCGAAATTACAAACGCCTTAAAGCAAGCTGCCCTTGAAGAAATCGAACATCTCGCTTGGTGCGAAGCACGCATCACCGCCCTTGGCGGACGTACCAGTGCGTTCAACCCTTTGTTTTACGCAGGATCTTTCACTTTAGGCGCAATAGCTGGCGCACTGGGTGACAAATGGAATTTAGGCTTTTTAGCCGAAACTGAACAACAAGTTGGCGCACATTTAGCCAGCCATCTTGAACTACTCCCTGAGGCTGACCTCAAAACCAGAAGCATCATTACGCAAATGCAACAAGATGAAGCGCAGCACGCAAACCTTGCAAAACAGCACGGTGCCGCCGATTTACCCGCGCCGGTTCAATTTTTAATGAAAAAATCTTCTAAATTGATGACGACTGTTGCATACTATGTATAACCAATTTAACCGAAGAGTGGATTTATAAAAATGCAAAAATTCAGCGATGTGTTACTCACATTAGATGATGCCTCACATGTCAAACGTATTGCACTATTTAACAAAGATGGCAGCCCCGCCGGTGTTATTGATAACAAACCCGGCAGTCAAGGCTCGGTGAAGGTGTATTACCACTTGTACCGCATGTATGGCGAAATCTCTCTGGACGCAGCGGTTGAAGGCTTGAGCTTATACGCCGAACATACCGAAGACGCAGAAAACTGTCCGGGCAAACACCCGAACGTCGATCGCCTGCTAAATATTTTGGAAGATGAACAGCCACTGACGGTGGAAGTGACAGAAGTTTAATCGTTGAGGCAGTCAGCAAGCGACCTTATGCACTTTTGTAGCACTGTGATAAGTTGCGGTTATTTAGGGTAAAAATTTCAGTAAAAATTCGAATTTTTGACGTTATTTCACGAGCAACCTTTTTTGATGCTCTGGAAGCCTTGTAAATAAAGGGTTCCAGAGCATTTATTTTTTCTCGGCGCAAATCTCTCGTTTTACATTCACTAAAAATCGGCGGTTTTAATTTCAAAACTGTGCGTAATTTCTACCGATTTCGACAGCATGATTGAGGCCGAGCAATATTTTTCTGCTGAAAGTTTCACTGCGCGCTCCACTTGGCTTTCATTCAAATGATTACCCGTCACTACAAAATGCACATGGATTTTGGTAAACACTTTGGGAATTTCTTCCGCGCGTGTCGCATCAATTTCTGCGACGCAATGCACGATGGGCTGGCGGGCTTTTTTGAGTATTGCCACCACATCAAACGAAGTGCATCCGCCCATGCCAATCAATAACATTTCCATCGGGCGCATGCCAATATTGCGCCCGCCATTCTCAGGGGCACCATCTAGCACAACGGCATGCCCCGTTTCTGACTCACCCACGAAACTGACGCCATCAATCCATTTCACGCTAACGTGCATTTTTTTCTCCTGTATAAACAACCTAAACCGCGAATCATTGCAATTCGCG
The DNA here is from genome assembly GCA_029549705.1 of Pseudomonadota bacterium. GTDB lineage: Bacteria > Pseudomonadota > Gammaproteobacteria > Burkholderiales > Methylophilaceae > Methylotenera. Next base: position 4,724 of record JAKPIR010000360.1, read on the forward strand.
GTTACAGTCCATTTCTACAAATTTTTATTTAACGTCTAACAATTCCACATCAAAAATCAAATTGGCGTTAGGGGGAATCACGCCGCCCGCGCCACGCGCGCCATAACCCATTTCAGAAGGAATAATCAAGGTGCGCTTGCCGCCTACTTTCATGCCGGCAAAACCTTCATCCCAGCCTTGAATCACTTGACCTTGACCTAAAAAGAATTCAAATGGCTGACCGCGGTCAACGCTGCTATCAAATTTTTTACCTTTTCCACCTTCAGCAGCGGCATCGTACAACCAACCGGTGTAATGCACTTTGACATTAAAGCCAGGCTCAGCCTCGCGGCCTGTGCCTACTTGAGTGTCAATTTTTTGTAACTCTGTGAGATTGGTTGTCATTGCCGAGGTTTCCTTTGCTGGTGTTTTTTGTGTGGTTTGTGTTGAGTCTGCATTACAAGCGCCGAGCGAAAAAGCCAGTCCGCTTGCAAGCAACAGGTTGATTAGTTTCATTGCAAATCCTTTATTTCATTCAATAATCTAGGGTTATTACAGGCGATATGATACCTCAATCGTTGCTTAAGTTCGCCTGTATTTGCCAAAGGCCTCTAGCCTTAGGGTTGCTGGTGCACCCATTCAATCAGCGCATCTTGCGCACTTTTGCTGGCCGACGCATTGGTGTGATTCACCATCATCACCAGCACATGACGGTGGCTATTCGCATCCAGCACATAGCCGGCAATCGCGCTCACACCATTGATAGAGCCTGTTTTTAAGTGCGCATGGTGGGCGGCTGGGCTTTCGTTCAAGCGTTTTTGAATCGTGCCATCTTGCGCCAAAATCGGTAGTGAAGCCATGAATTCCGGCATAACCGGGCTTATGTAGGCGCTTACTAACATACGGCCTAAATGATCGGCATTTATCCGTTCAATGCGCGATAATCCGGAACCATTTTCGATGACCAGTTCGCTCGCGGCCAACGATTGAGCATTCAGGCTTTTACTCGCCAACCAATCTTTAATGACCGCGGCGCCCTTTGCCTCACTGGCAGGCGCACCTAATTTTTCTGCACCGATAGTGAGCAATAACTGGCGCGCCATTAAGTTATTGCTCCATTTATTAATCTCGCGCGCAACGTAAGCCAATGGCTCAGAAAATTGCACTAAGACTTTTACCGCCTGCCCATTCAATATTTGCGTTGTCATGTCCTGAGTTTTCAATTGTCCCTCAAAACTTCCGCCCAGTTGACGCCATAATTTTTTAAACGTGTAATACGCGTACTTTTCATCGTCAATCACGCTAAGCTCTAAATACCGCTCGCCACAATTAGGTGAAAAAGTCCCATTAAAAGTGACGGTTGCGCCATTTGCTTTAGGCGTAACGGTATAAGCAAAGCGGCTACGCCATTCACCACAAGCGCCTTGGTTGAGCTTCATAATGTTGATAATTTGTACTTCAGGCAGTTCAAATTCTTGGCTGACATTCACGCCCGTTTCAGTGGCTATAAATTTAAAGCTGGTATTACGTCCATTAACTAAAAACGCGCTGGGTTCGGCGTTATAAGCGCGCCAAGTTTCTTCATCAAAGGTTTTTCTAGCGCCCACATTTTGCGCAAAATAGCTTTTATCGATAATCAAATCACCTTTAATTTCTTTAACGCCCGCTTGTTGCAAGCTCATTAACAGCCGCCAAAATTCTTGTGCTTTAAAGCTTGGATCACCGTAACCTTTGATAATTAAATCACCCTGAAGCACGCCATTAACCACTTCACCATTACGATAAATTTCTGTTTTCCAACAATAGGCTGGCGTGAGCAAATCAAGTGCGGCATTGGTCGTGACCAATTTCATTACAGACGCAGGATTCATGCTTTTATCCGCATTATGGCTAAGTATGGCGCGATTGCTTTCTACCGCCTGCACATAAACCGCCACACTTTGCTGAGGAATTCCTGCTTTTTTCAGTGCGGCTGAAACTGTTGCTGGCAGTTCGGCCTGAGCATTCAAACCCACTAACATTAGCACTAAAAATACAAATACATTTTTCATAAAATACTTCTTATAACCTTGAGCGTAGTATTCACCATAAAATCAATTTCTTCTTCATTGATGGTGTATGGCGGCATCCAATAAACGGTATTGCCAATTGGACGTAGCAACAATTCCTGCTGAACCGCTGCTTGATAACACTGCTTAGCGAACTGCGTATTTTGCGTGTCCACATCAAAGGCAAATATCATTCCTTGATGACGCATATGTTTAACCGGCAAGTCAGTAAGCACTTGCATTTTAGCTTGAATCAAGGCTGATTTTTGCTGATTCATTTGTAAAATATTGTCAGTTTCAAATATCGCCAACGTCGCCAATGCTGCGCTACAAGCCAATGGATTACCCGTGTAACTATGGCTATGCAAAAAGCCACGTACGGTGCTGTTATCATAAAAAGCTTGATATATTTTATCGGTGGTCAGCACGGCTGATAGTGGTAAATAACCGCCCGTGATGCCTTTGGATAAACAAGTGAAATCTGGTTTAATTGGCGCTTGCTCACACGCAAACATCGTTCCACTTCGCCCAAAACCAACCGCAATTTCATCCGCAATTAAATGCACTTCGTATTGCGTACAGATTTCGCGAATTCGGCGCAAGTAAGTGGGATGATACATACCCATACCCGCTGCACATTGAATCAAAGGCTCAACAATAAATGCTGCTAAATCGGCATGGTGTGCCGCTACATAATTTTCTACCGCTTGCGCACGGCGCAAGGCAAATTCCTCTGCAGTTTCACCAGCTTCAGACAACCTAAAATCCGGGCTGGGCATTTGCGCGGACTGCATCAACAACGGCGCATAAGTATCTTTAAAAATCGCCACATCCGTCACGCTCAGCGCGCCTAGCGTTTCACCGTGATAACTGTTTTGCAGGCTGATAAATTTGGTTTTAGAAGACTGTCCAATATTCCGCCAATAATGAAAGCTCATTTTTAAAGCAATTTCAGTCGCGCTTGCACCATCGCTGCCATAAAAGGCATGACCTAAACCTGTGAGGTTTGCTAATTTTTCAGATAGCTCAACGACAGGTTCATGCGTAAACCCAGCGAGCATGACATGCTCTAAAGTATCGAGTTGCAGCTTAATTGCATCTTTAATCCGCGGGTTATTGTGCCCAAACAAATTCACCCACCATGAACTTACCGTGTCTAAATAGCGTTTTCCATCCGCATCATAGAGCCAAACGCCATCGCCTCGCGCGATCGGAATCAGGGGGTAGGTTTCATGCTGCTTCATCTGCGTGCAAGGGTGCCAGACAGATTGCAAGCTTCTATTCAGTAGACTTTGATTGTTCATGGCAGAATTGTACGATGATTTTCATACACTTATAAATCAATTGTCGTCATTGTTGATAGTTTCGTCTAAAATTCAGGTTTCGCCCACATTGTCGTCACCCATGCAAAAAACCCGCAAACACTTAGAGCTTCTCTCGCCTGCCCGCAATGCTGATTTTGGCATTGAGGCGATCAATCATGGCGCGGATGCAGTGTATATTGGCGGCCCCGCTTTTGGGGCGCGTGCAAAGGCACCTAATACGGTGGGAGACATTGCACGTTTAGTGAGGCATGCGCACCGTTTTAATGCCGAGGTGTTTGTCGCACTCAATACGATTTTTCATGATAACGAGCTTGAAGCTGTTGAAAAACTCACGCATCAACTCTACGACATCGGCGTGGATGCACTGATTGTGCAAGACATGGGGCTGCTGGCGTTGGACTTACCACCGATTCAGTTGCACGCCAGCACGCAAACCGATATTCGTACCGTTGAAAAAGGGGTTTTCCTCGACCAAGTCGGCTTTAGCCAAATCGTGCTGGCGCGTGAGTTGGATTTAAAAACGGTGAAACAAATTGCTGACGCCACTAGCGCGAACTTGGAGTATTTTATTCACGGTGCGCTATGCGTAGCATTTAGCGGACAATGCTACATTAGCCACGCGCATACAGGGCGCAGCGCCAACCGAGGTGAATGTTCACAAGAATGCCGCCTGCCTTTTACCTTAGAAGACCAAAAAGGCCGCATCATTGGCAAAGACAAGCACTTTTTATCGATGAAAGATAATGACCAAAGCTTAAACCTGCGTGCACTGATTGATGCGGGGATTAGCAGTTTTAAGATTGAAGGTCGCTATAAAGATTTACCTTATGTTAAAAATGCCACCGCGCATTACCGCCAGCTATTAGATGAAATTTTGCATGATAGACCTGACTTAGCGAAATCATCGCACGGCCAGTGCAGCTACACGTTTACACCACAGCCTGAAAAAACTTTTAACCGTAGCGCGACTGATTACTTTGCCAACGGCCGCCAAGCCGATATTGGCGCATTTGATACGCCAAAATTTGCCGGAGAATTGCTTGGCAAAGTCACCAAGGTAGGCAAAGATTTTATTGAAGTTGAGACGCCGACGCAGTTGCACAACGGCGACGGCGTATGTTTTTTTGACGTGCATAAAGCGCTGGTGGGTTTGCGCATTAACACCGTGGACGGCAAAAAACTGTACCCCAATGAAATGCCAGCGGATATTCGCAATAACACCATCGTGTATCGCAATCGCGACCATGCGTTTATGCGGCTACTTGAAAAAGACTCAGCACAGCGAAAAATCGGCATCAACATGCGTTTTTTTGAAACTAATGATGGCTTTGGGCTAGCGGTGACAGACGAAGTTGGAACCAGCTGGACGACTTTGACGAAAGCTGAAAAGCAAGTTGCGCAAACGCCCGATAGCGCCACTGCCAGCCTAAAAGAAAATTTAAGCAAACTCGGCAGTACAGATTTTGTTGTGCAAAATATCGAAATCGCGACTACGCAAACTTGGTTTATACCTGCTTCCATTGCCAATGCACTTCGCCGTGAAGCCATTGAAGGCTTGCTTGCAGCGCGTCTTGAAGGTTATGTGCGTCCTCCGCGCCGCAGCGCAACCAAGCCGCCTGCAATTTACCCCGAAGATACGCTGAGTTACCTCGCCAATGTTTACAACCAAAAAGCACGACAGTTTTATGCAAAGCATGGGGTCAAGATTATTGCGAAAGCCTACGAGGCCAATGAAGAACTGAGCGAAGTGCCGGTAATGATTACCAAGCATTGCCTGCGCTTTAGCCATGGCCTATGCCCCAAAGAGGCCAAAGGTGTGATTGGTGTACAAGGCACAGTGACGGCAGAGCCAATGACACTGATTAGCGGCAATGATCGATTTACCTTGAAATTTGACTGCAAACCCTGCGAGATGCACGTGATGGGCAAAATCCGTAAAACCGTCATTCAAATGGGGCCGCCGCAAACAGTGCAGTTTTTTTATAAAAGACCGTAGAAATCTGTATTTCTCAGGCATCAAATTTGAACATCCGATGTCTTCATCCCCCCCCCAACCTTTTTCGATGCCCTGGAAGCCTTATAAATAAAGGCTCTCAGAGCATAAAAATTTTCTCGCATGTGATACGTTGCTAAAAAGCATGTTTTCGTCATGCATGTTGACGCTTAAAACACATTCAACTTCTGGCTACCAACCAGCGAAAATTGTTGCCCATGCACCATTTTTAGTTTTTAGGCAGCAATTCAGCAACATTGTTGTGCAAATCAGCACAATATTTAACAATTAACATGATGAAAGCATGCTAACCTATTGATATTTAATTGATAGATTGATATGATTCGTCTGGCATCAAAATTGCTTAAAATTTATTTGAGTAATTTAGTTTTACATTAAGGAGAGCGGAATGCTCAAAAATATTATTTCAGCCGTATTTTTTACGACCATTTTGGCGACATCTGTGCCCAGTTTGGCAGTTGAAAAGGAAGTTTCAGAAAAAGCAATTGCTACGGTGAGTCATGAGGTGACGGCAACAACTGGCCAAAACGCGGCATCAAGTAAAAATACGCAACAAAATACCGAGGCAAACAACATAACGACCGCCACCGCCAGTTTATTGTTTGCATTTGCATTGCTGGGTTTTGTGTTGCTGTCTAACCGCTAGTTTAGGTAGAGCGCACACAAGATAAACTGTATTAAACCTATGCGAGCAGGCTGTTGCAGCCTGGTTCGCAAGTCATAGTTATCTGTGAAAGTTAGGCTTTTTTCACAAACTCAGATTTCAATTTCATCGCACCAATGCCATCGATTTTGCAGTCAATGTCATGATCGCCATCCACCAAGCGAATATTCTTTACCTTCGTGCCAACTTTCACCACCAATGATGAGCCTTTGACTTTAAGGTCTTTAATCACGGTAATGGAATCACCATCTTGCAGCACATTACCATTGGCGTCACGCACGACTTTTGCGTCGTCAGCATTGTCAGTGGCTGCATGTTTTGGCCATTCGTGTGCACATTCTGGGCAAATGTATTGGTCGCCATCTTCGTATGTGTAAGCTGAATTACACTTTGGGCAGTTTGGAAGGTTATTCATAGTCGCTTTCTATTGGTTATGATGCATCAAAATTTACTTTTTACGTATGCCAGCTATTCAAATACTGTTGTGTTTCTATTACTCGCCAATAGAAACACCAAAGCCAAACACCGTTTGCGCATGATTATAATCAATTAATGACTCTCCATAGCCGTCTGATAACATCAAATGCAATTTGATGTTATCGCGGTCAAATGGCTGATACTGTAAATCGAGCTTTGTGTAGGCTTTATTATCACTACGAAAGTTATTACGAAACAATAAATTAGCCGATACGTTTTTAAATAACTGATCCCAATGCAATTTCATATCACCATAGCCAATAAATTTGTCTATGTCTGGGTTGTCATCATTTCGACCCGACTCGTTAACGCGCCACCATGGCCTAAATGAAACACTGAGATTGTCGTTAATTTCCCACGCTGACTCGATATAAAATCGGTTCCAGCTCCGAGAAATGGGCATAGAACGACCGTTGGACTCATGAATAAATCCTAAATTCGCCATACGCGGCAACCAAGCCTGACGCTCCCCCTCATCAGGTGACTTTAAGCCTAAGGATAAAATAATTTCCGGGGAAAAATTATGTTCACGCATTGGCCGCGAGTTTTTGCCATCAAACACTTGCCAATAAGATTGCTGCGTATAGGCGGCCCAAATTCTAGAAGTGTCCACATAGGGCAAGTCGCGCACAAAAGGGATACTGCGCATCAACTCTGTTTTAAAACTCACCTGAAACTTTAAGTCCTGATTGTCCAGATTACGATCAACCCCATCAAGATGTCTGGGGGAACTGGCAATATGATTTGGGTTTGAGGTTTTGGTGACAACAAGGTAATTCAACCCATGCGTTTCAAGGTCGGTTAAATCTTTACTTTCACTACTACTTAACCGCCATTTTCTGTCGAGATAGCGACATGGCTTATCGGATGCATTTTTGCAATCCTCTGAATCCGTCTTTTTAGGTGTTCCGGCTTGTCCTGCATCTGCAGTCAACTGAATACGATCAAAGCATGATAGACGTTCATCGGCTTGTGTGGTCTCTGAAAAGGCCGTTTTACAATAGGCTACCGCCGCTTCAACATCTGTAACCCCCGATTGTGCATGTGCTGTTGTTGAAAAAATAAATAAAAAAACACATACCCGTAGCGGGATTCGGTTCATTGTTTGTTCCAATGTAAAAAATGATAGCTTGTATTGTTTAGGCTATTGATGGCTACCTAGGGCGCGGGGTTCGTCATCATCAGGTGTAATTGCTCAATTTCTTGCAGTACTTCTGCGGAAAGCTTAATCTGCCATGCCCCAACATTTTCTTTCAGCTGCGTCATGCTGGTTGCACCAATCACGGTACTGGCTACACACCAGCGATGGTAGACAAAACTCAAGGCAAGCTGGGTTGGCGTTAATCCATGCGCTCGCGCTAGTTTAGCGTAAGCAGCACTGGCTGGGGTAACATTATGTTTGGTGTAGCGTTGCGCATAACCCAAAAACATCGTCACCCGACCTTGGGTTTGCGGGTTATCAACATATTTACCCGTTAAATGGCCAAATGCAAGCGGTGAGTAAGCAAGCAAACTGACATGTTCACGGTATAAAATCTCACTCAAGCCAAAATCAATACTTCGGTTCATTAAATGATAACTGTTTTGTAAAGTAGCAATGCGCGGCAGATTGTATTCTTTTGCAATACGCAAAAACTCCATTACGCCCCAAGGTTGCTCGTTGCTCAGCCCAATGGCGCGTATTTTTCCTTCTTGAATCAGTTCAGCGAGCGTTTCTAATTGGGTATGAATACTCACCCACGCTTTTTGCTGGCCCTCTGCATCAAATTCCAATTTTGGGTCAAACTGATATTGCCCAAATAGCGGCACATTGCGTTCTGGCCAGTGCAGCTGGTATAAATCGATGTAATCTGTTTGCAGGCGCTTTAATGAATCATGCAGCGCAGCGCGAATATTTGCACGTGTTAACGAATCGTCACCACCGCGAATCCAATTCAGACCTCGGTTGCGCCCTGCTACTTTGCTGCCTAAAATAATTTTGTCGCGCACTTGGTGTTTTAACCAATGCCCGATGATGGTTTCTGTGCGGGTAAAAGTTTCGGCCTTGGGCGGCACCGGGTACATTTCGGCGGTATCAATAAAGTTAATCCCTTGTGAGAGCGCATAATCCAGTTGCGCATGCGCTTCTTCCTGCGTGTTTTGATCGCCAAAGGTCATGGTACCTAAACATATTTTTGAGACATTGAGTGCGGTAAGACCGAGATTGATGTATTCCATGTTGTACCTTTTTATTCACCTCGACTTAATACGAGACTTAAATTATAGCTAATTCAGTAAGTTAACTAAATTAATTCTAGAAAAAAGACTTCAATCTTGTAACCTTATAAAAGACCGGCTAATCAGTTTGCAAATTTCCATCAGAAATATACTAAGTTAATCAACCGAACTTTAGCCACGTTGGATAATGGTGCATAAATGACTATTTTTTCCTACTTGGTCTTTCTCAAAATACATGTCTATGACCGAGTCGAATTGACATCTTCTCGATCTTAGAGACATCGGAAAAGCTGGCCTTTATTTTA
>JAKPIR010000010.1 GCA_029549705.1 Pseudomonadota bacterium
CTAGCGATTCCGACTTCATGAGGTCGAGTTGCAGACCTCAATCCGGACTACGATCGGCTTTCTGGGATTGGCTCCCCCTCGCGGGTTGGCAACCCTCTGTACCGACCATTGTATTACGTGTGAAGCCCTGGCCATAAGGGCCATGAGGACTTGACGTCATCCCCACCTTCCTCCGATTTGTCATCGGCAGTCCCATTAAAGTGCCCAACTAAATGATGGCAATTAATGGCAAGGGTTGCGCTCGTTGCGGGACTTAACCCAACATCTCACGACACGAGCTGACGACAGCCATGCAGCACCTGTGTTACGGTTCTCTTTCGAGCACCAATCCATCTCTGGAAAGTTCCGTACATGCCAAGGCCAGGTAAGGTTTTTCGCGTTGCATCGAATTAATCCACATAATCCACCGCTTGTGCGGGCCCCCGTCAATTCATTTGAGTTTTAATCTTGCGACCGTACTCCCCAGGCGGTCTACTTCACGCGTTAGCTGCGTTACTCATGGATTTTACTCCACCAACAACTAGTAGACATCGTTTAGGGCGTGGACTACCAGGGTATCTAATCCTGTTTGCTCCCCACGCTTTCGTGCATGAGCGTCAATATTATCCCAGGGGGCTGCCTTCGCCATTGATATTCCTCCACATCTCTACGCATTTCACTGCTACACGTGGAATTCTACCCCCCTCTGACATATTCTAGTCTTGTAGTTTCAAACGCAGTTCCTAGGTTGAGCCCAGGGATTTCACATCTGACTTACAAAACAGCCTGCGCACGCTTTACGCCCAGTAATTCCGATTAACGCTCGCACCCTACGTATTACCGCGGCTGCTGGCACGTAGTTAGCCGGTGCTTCTTATCAAGGTACCGTCAACCTCATCCTATGTTAGAGGATAAGTTTTCTTCCCTTGCGAAAGAGCTTTACAACCCGAAGGCCTTCTTCACTCACGCGGAATGGCTGGATCAGGCTTGCGCCCATTGTCCAAAATTCCCCACTGCTGCCTCCCGTAGGAGTCTGGACCGTGTCTCAGTTCCAGTGTGGCTGGTCGTCCTCTCAGACCAGCTACTGATCGTCGCCTTGGTGAGCCTTTACCTCACCAACTAGCTAATCAGATATCGGCCGCTCCATTAACGCCAGGTCCGAAGATCCCTAGCTTTCCCCCTCAGGGCGTATGCGGTATTAGCCAACCTTTCGATTAGTTATCCCCCATTATTGGATACGTTCCGATATGTTACTCACCCGTTCGCCACTCGCCACCAGACCGAAGTCCGTGCTGCCGTTCGACTTGCATGTGTAAAGCATTCCGCCAGCGTTCAATCTGAGCCATGATCAAACTCTTCAGTTTAATTCACAACTATTACTTTTTCCTCTTGCGAGGTGGTATTTCGCTTTTGCTTTATTTATCTATAAATAGATAAAGTACTCAAATTCATTTCAAGGTGTGTCATATGATTGTCACTATTACTAGCCACAATTCTATTTACATACTTGTCATAAATCTAAGTGTAAGCACTTGTATTTTCTGAGGCGTCATTTAAACCAAACAATTAACTTAACCTATGCAAGCATAAATATGTTAATCGCGCCTAAATGCGCTTGCCTCAATCCACAAGCACCCACACTTATCAGTTGTTATTTTGTTAAAGAGCTAAATATTTAAAGCTGCACCAGCATTAAACTTGGTTGCGGGAACAGGATTTGAACCTGTGACCTTCGGGTTATGAGCCCGACGAGCTGCCAGACTGCTCCATCCCGCGTCCGATTCAACGCACTTGTCGTCGAGAGGTGAGACTATAGCAAACCTTGCCGACTACCGCAAGAACATTTCTGCTTTTCTTTTATATTTTTGTAAAAAAACTATCTCAGAAGGGGCTTAGGGAAAATCTAAACAGAAATTTAAGCCATGATTTTTCTGACGAAATCCAAGTCTTCTTGCGTATCCACGCCTGTTGCTGGGGCGCTTTCAGAAACACTGACCGCTATTTTATAACCATGATGCAATACGCGAAGCTGCTCTAAAGATTCTGCTTGCTCTAAACTGCAAGGCGCAATGTCGGCGTACTGCTTCAAGAATTTTGCTCTATAGGCATAAATTCCCACATGACGATAGATCGGAGCATTCTTTGCTAAGACATCATCTGCATATGTGTCTCTGGGATAAGGAATAGGGGCGCGGCTAAAATAGAGCGCATTTGAGTTGATATCCAACACCACTTTGACGACATTGGGGTTGATAAAATCTTCCTTAGTACGAATAGCATGGCACGCCGTAGCCATCACTGCATCTCGATGATGACTCAGCGTGTCTGCCACCTCCAGAATTAAAGAAGGCTCTATGAGCGGCTCATCACCCTGCACATTCACAATGATGGAATCATCTGACCAGCCCTGTTTAAGGGCTACTTCTGCAATGCGATCTGTGCCACTATGATGATCAACACTAGTCATCACGACCTGATAACCCAACTGCGCTAATGTATTAAAAATACGCACATCATCGGTAGCAACGATCACCTGTTTAGCCCCGCTTTTTTTAGCTTGCTCAGCCACCCAAGCCACCATAGGCCTACCAGCAATATCTAACAGCGGCTTGCCTGGCAGCCGGGTACTAGCGTATCTTGCAGGGATGACGACATAAAACTCAGGGATATTGGCCGCCATCATGCGCATTTATTCCGTGTATTCATCTTGCTCTAAATGACGCGCCTCTTCTTCCAGCATCACTGGGATGCCATCTTTGATTGGGTAAGCCAATCGCGCAGACTTGGAAATCAGTTCATTTTTCTCTTTATTGTAAATTAGCGCACCCTTGGTCACAGGGCAGACTAAAATTTGTAATAATTTTGCATCCATTTTTATATTCCTAACTTTGCTTGCAAGAGTGCAATAAGTGAAGCTCCATCTGGACTAGTTACTTTAGCTGTCACTGGTAAAAACCATGCATCATTTAATGCGAATCCATGACATTTTACGGCATCTTTTTCTGTCATCAAAAGTGTTTTACCTGCAAATATCAATAAATCATCAGCCGAGTACTGATGGTGATCCGCGAAGCTTATACTTTCAAAGTGTAATCCCATAGATGATAACTGATTGAAAAAGCGTGCCGGCTTTCCGATTCCAGCAATAGCAACTAATTTTTTGTGCTTAAAAAATTCAACGGGCTGCCCACTCGCTGCGCCGTTAACAGGTAAAAATATATCGCCGTGCAATTGTAAATTAAATTTTTGAGGTAATTTTTTAGCGAAATGAAGACCAGACTCATTTGCGCTATCTACAATTGCATCAACGGTCTGAAGTCTGGCTATCTTTTCCCGCAAAGGCCCTGCCGGTAATAACAAACGATTGCCAAAACCATCTTTAGAATTAATCAAAGCAATTTCCATATCCCGCGCTAGACGGTAATGCTGAAGACCATCGTCACTAATCATGACATTACAGTTTGGATACGCCGCCAATAAAGCTTTTCCTGCTGAGACGCGATCTGCGCCTATAAACATGGGGCATGCAGTGCGCTTTGTAATTAACACTGGCTCATCGCCCACTTGCTGCGGGTTGCTATGCGCAAACACTTCAGTCACCTGTTTAGCACTACCGCCGTACCCTCGACTAATTATTCCAGGCTGGTAACCTTGCTGTTTTAGTGTATTGGCAAGCCATATCACCATGGGCGTTTTGCCTGTACCGCCGACACTAATGTTTCCAACCACAATCACTGGCACGTTTAAGCGTACACCTTTTAATATACCAATTTGATAGAGTGTGCGCCGAACATAAACAATGGCGCCAAATAACCAAGACAGCGGCATTAATAAAATATGCCAGAACGTGATTGTTAGCCATTGTTTTTGAAACCAATTACGCATTTTAAATTTTGGCTGACTTGAAGTAGCAAACTGCTTAAGTATTGAACTGCTTTTGATACAGCTTGGCATAGTGCTGATTTAGTTTCATCAGCTCGTCGTGTGTTCCACATTCAATGATTTTGCCTTGCTCCATCACCATAATGCGGTCCGCGTTTTCTATGGTGCTCAAACGATGGGCGATCACAATACTGGTGCGATTTTGCATTAATGCATCCATGGCGGCTTGAACATGCTGCTCAGATTCGGTATCGAGCGCGGATGTTGCTTCATCTAACAATAAAATGGGTGCATTTTTTAAGATGGCACGCGCAATGGCAATGCGCTGACGTTGCCCACCGGATAAACGAACACCGCGATCGCCGATCTCATTTTGCAAACCAAGCGGCAACTGCTGAATAAACTCCCACGCATGTGCGGCTTTTGCGGCGGCAACCACTTCTTCTTCCGTTGCGCTTCTTAAAACACCATAGGCAATATTGTTAAATATTGTGTCATTAAACAGCACAATGTCTTGACTCACCATTGCAAACTGCTCACGCAGGTTTTTCAGTTTGAGTGCGCGAATATCAACCCCGTCTAATAACACAACGCCTTGTTGTAACTCATAAAAACGCGGCAATAAATTCACTAAAGTTGTTTTTCCGCCGCCAGAACGTCCGACTAGCGCAATTTTTTCACCGGCTTTGATGGTAAAACTTAAATTATCTAAGGCAACACCACTCGCATTTTCGTAACGCAACGTCACGTTTTTAAACTCTATTTCGCCATTAGCGCGCGCTATTTCAATCGCACCTTCATCTTGCTCAGGAACAGCGTCCATCACTTCAAAAATGCTTTGCGCTGCGGCTAGCCCAATTTGAAAATCTTCATTGGCAGCTGCGATATGCTTAATCGGTGAAATCATCATCAACAGTGCGCCGACAAATGCGGCGAACTCACCGATGGTAAAATGGCTGATTGCGTAATAAATCACCAATCCAAGCGCAATGGCTGCAAACATCTCCACCATAAAGCTACTTAAACCGGCAATACGGGTTAAACGTAACTCAATACGCCGATTATTGGTGACTATTTCAGAAAAACGATTGAATTCAAAATCCTGTGCGCCAAATATTTTAACGATGCGCTGGCCAGCGATAGCCTCTTCTGCAGATTTTGTCATGCTCCCCACGCTGTCTTGCACAAGCTTTGCACCACTTTTAAGTTTAGGGGTAACCTGCCTTAAATAAAAGGCAATAAAAGGCAAAATACAGGCAAACACGAGTGTCAGCCGCCAATCGAGGTATAGCATGTAGCCCAGCAAGCCAATCACGGTGAGGATGTCACGCAAAATATTGAGCCAAGAACGCGTGGTTGCGGTGGAAAGCCGCTCAACATCGTAGCCGAATTTAGCCACCAAGGCACCAGAAGAACGCGCATCAAAATATTGCACGGGCAACACCATCAGCCTTGCAAACATTTCTTTACGAAAATCCTCCACCACGCGCCTGGCGACCGTTCGCATTGAATAAACCGAAATATAGCCCGCGAGCCCACGAATGAACATCAAGCCAAAAATCATCAGTGGCAAAATAACTTCTTGGCCGGCCGCTTTTTTGACAAAACCTTCATCAGTCACCTGTTTGATTAGCGCAAGAAAGCCTGTATTGCTGGCTGAAAGCACCACGAGCGATAAAATACTGGTGATAAATACATATTTATAGCGCCACGCATAGCGAAACAGGCGCAAATACAAGATTTTTGCGTTGGTGATTTGCGGGAGTTTTTCTTTGTTACGTCTAGATTTTGACATTCATCAGTACTAACAAAAGGGGTTGCATCACAAAAGGTGCGTTTTGTGATTGTAAGTTATTGAAATCGTAGATAATTATTTACCGGCTGGTTGTTGGGTTGCAAAAGTGATGTGCGTGTAACCAGCTGTGCGCGACGCCTCCATCACATCAATCACCGATTGATGTGTGGCTTTTGCATCTGCATTGATAATAATCGTTGGCTCTTTACCGCCCTGCGCTGCCGCTTGCAGTGCCGCGCCAATACCAGAAACAGAAGTATCTGCCAGCACTTTACCATTCACCACATACTTTCCACTCGCATCCACGCCCACTTCAATCGTGAGCGGTTTATCTTGCGCCTGATTGGCTTCAGCGGTGGGTAGATTGATTTGTAGTTCACTGGTGCGTGAGAAGGTCGCGCTCACCACCAAGAAAATAATAATCACCAATAGCACGTCAATCAACGGCACGAGATTCATCTCAAGTTCTTCATGACGTTTTCCGCGTTGAAAGTTCATAGCATTTCTTTCAGTGTTTACTCGTTGATTTCAGTGCGCTTACTTGCGTTCACCGTGAATAATTTCCACCAGCTTAATCGCCTGCTGCTCCATGCCTACCAGCAAGTCATCCACCTTTGAGCGATAGTAGCGATACGCCACCATTGCCGGCACCGCGACGATAATCCCTGCCGCGGTATTATAGAGTGCCACCGAAATGCCTCGGGCAAATTGAGCAATATCATGGCCAGTATTAGTAAACGCGCCAAAAAGTTCCACCATACCAATCACCGTACCGAGCAAGCCTAACAACGGTGCAACTGTGGCAATGGTGCCTAAAGTAGAAAGGTATCGCTCTAATCCGTGCGCCACCGCGCGCCCAGTCTCCTCAATCGCTTCTTTGGTCACTTCACGCGAGCTTGCGGCATTGGCCAAAGCGCTGGCGAACACTTTACCAAGCGGTGAGTGCTGCTCTAATTTTGCAATGGTTTCTTTTGCAACGCCGCCAGATGCTAGCCACGACTGCACTTCAGGCAACAGATTTTGTGGTGCAACGCTTGATTCACGCAACGCAAATGCACGCTCGCCAATAATGGCCAGCGCTACAACAGATGCAATGATAAGAGGCCAAATGGGCCAGCCTGCTGCTAAAATAATTTGCCACATGAGATTACAACTCCAAAAATTCAATAAAGACTGTGATGAAACAACTTTAATTCTGTCATCGATGCGATGAAATTTATGCTTGCGATACTTTAGCTTGTCGCCCGCATTTGGGCAAGCAGGAACAACAATTAGTCAAAAAAGTTATTCCGAATCTGCCTGCACAAAAAAACGCCTAAACACCATTCTGTTCAGCTCAAAAATGCTACTAAATTCCGCAGAAAACAAGCCCGTCAAAACAGGTCAAAATTGCTTAATTATTAATCAAAATCGCAGTCAACCTTTTTCGATGCTCTGGAAGCCTTTATTTACAAGGCTTCCAGAGCATAAAATTTTTCTCGAGGAAAATACGCCTATTTTAAATTAACTAAAAACCGTACAAATTAGTGCAGAATTTTTCTGCTGCACTCCGCCTTATTGCGCTGGAAAAACTTAAAACACATCGTGCCAATATCGTCGATGCTGCATTCTATAGCTATCAAAATGAATTGGCTGATTTTTCACAAAGTGAATTTCGAGCGCACCATGATAGTCCGAGCGATAAATTCGGCTGCCTGCTGCCTGATATCTTGCCATCACCTCAGGTTTGGGGTGCTGATAGCGATTGAGGTAGCCTGGCGTCATGATGCTCACGCTGGGCGACACGGCTTCAATAAATGCAGCGGTCGAGGAAGATTTACTGCCATGATGCGGCGCGATGATGACATCGCTTTTTAATATTTCTGCGTCCGCCTCAATTAAGGCCTGTTCAATATTTTTTTCAATATCACCCGTGAGCAGCATGCTGCCGGCATGGCTGGTAATTTTAAGCACGCAACTGCGGTCGTTATCTTTTAGTTGAGCATCCTCATAACTTTCAAGACTGGGATGCAGCACTTCAAACTGCACGTCATCCCATGTCCAGATTTGTCCGGCATAGCATTGCATGGTTTCTAAGTTTTCTGGCAGCATCAGACTTTCAGGCAAGGCGCTGTTAAGCCAATCGACTGGCATTAAAGTGAGAATTGATGCCAATCCGCCACTGTGGTCGGTATCGTTGTGGCTCACCACCATGCCATCAAGTTTACCAATACCTTCGCCTCGCAAATAAGGCAGCACAACACGGCTACCTGCATCACTCTGTGCGTTAAATTTTGGGCCGGTGTCATACAGCAACGTGCGCTTAGCGGTTTGCACCACCACACTTAAACCTTGCCCAACATCGAGCACCGTCACTTTCATGTCGCCTTGCATGGGCCGTGCTGGCAAAATAAATAGCATCGGCAAAAAGCCAAGCAAGCCTAACCAGCGCATTGGAACCCCGCGTGGCAACAGCAACCAAACCACACCCAAGAGCGCGGGAAAAAGCGTCCAAACAGGCGGGGAATGTTGTTGCCATGTGGCCAAAGGCAGTTGATTAAGCCAAGTGAGCACGCGCATACAAATTACTAGCGCGAAATATGACCACTCGAGCGGTGCGTCCACAGGCAAAAAACTGCCTAATAGCGCGAATGGCGTCACCACAAAGCTGATGACAGGAATGGCGATTGCGTTGGCAAGGGGCGAAATAATAGACGCTTGATTAAACATCACCAGCAGTAATGGCAGCATGCCAATCGTCACTGCCCATTGCGTTTGCACGGCCACCTTAAACCAATGCAGCTTACCGATGCGCGCACCTAAAGCATAGGCAATCAAAGCGACTGCGCCAAATGACAGCCAAAATCCCGGTGCATTGACGGCCCAAGGATCAAGCAACACCACCACAACAAGCGCAATCGCCAGCACTTGTG
>JAKPIR010000398.1 GCA_029549705.1 Pseudomonadota bacterium
CTTAGGCCTCCTTATGATTGTAGGTTACAGTCGTCGTCAAACCCGCGCATAATTTCACAGCTAAACTCAGGCAAACATTAAAAAATGTCTGAGCAAAATCAATTTGAGACCTCGACTCATTCGCTGCGCCACAATTAATAAACTGGCTCACAATTAGCCGAGGTGCTAAGTTGCCTAGTCAACGGCTTTTAAAATACTCCCAGCTTCAGCATGCTCCAACATAAACTCACGCAACCAGTGGTAATGATTCGCGCAACATTCTGCAAATGCTGGATCGCTACTAAAACTAAGGTGACTGTAAGCATATAAACAAGCCGTAATACCTAGCGCATCGGCTGAGAGTGAACCTTCGTAACTATTGATGCAACTCACGACATACTGTTTATCTAGGTCTGGTGCCATGTAAAAGCCACCATTACTTAAGGTATAGAACGTCCAATAAGCACCACTATATTCAGCGGCGATGTTTCCGGCAATCGCATAAATGGCAGGCTCGATGCTGAGTGGGAAGTGAATGCCAAATAAATGCGCCGTATGCTTGATACGTAGATTGATTTGTACTGACTGACGGGTAATTGTGTTCATGGTGAAACTCCTGATAATTGTTAAATTGAAGCCACCTCCATATCCACCAGACGTGCAAAATTCTCCGAGTGTTACCGGATCGTTATGTTTGTTTGAAGGATATGAAGTTAGGTGGGGTGGTGCGCTAGCTATGGTTAAGGGAAGGAGGTGATTAGTGCATGTATTCTTAGTGCATGTATTCACTTTGGTTGGCGTAACTCTCCCAGGCATCTTCTTCAAAGTCTGTGTTTATCTTGATCGCATCAGCGATAGCTTCTTCCGGTAAATCCCAGGCTAAAACAGTTTCAATCGTTTCTAGGTAATGTTGGCGGTTCATATAATTTCATCCTTTTAGGTTTGTTAAAGTAGTAAATGACAATTGCTAGTACAGCGATAAACGTGAGAGGGAAAGCTAAAAACAGTAGTGCTAAAAAAACGATGGCAAACGTTCTGGTGTTTTCAGAGAGCAGGCATAGCAAGGCAATCACGACTAAGGTGATAAATTCCATTAAGTGACTCCCGGGTTGGATTTGAGTAAAAAGTGATCAGGTTCTATATAAGCTCGGTATAACTGATTTACTTCATTGCGAAGTTTGAGGGGCCTTGACTGGCCTGGTGTTATGGGTTGGTATTTTCTGAGAGTGACGGACTAGTACTACCTCGCAGTGAGATTTTTGAGGCGATTAGCGGACAGAATTGGCTTCTGCAGTTGACTTAGTTTTCTTGGTTTTGACTGTTGATGCTGGTTTGATGACAGGTGCAGATTTGTTGAGGGCTATCGATGTTTTATAGTTAGCAGGAATGTTGGCTACTTTTAGGTCTGTATTGGAAGCCATTAGCGCATTCATTTCAGCCATAAACGCTTTGCTGTCTAAAATTTCATAACCACGTATCTTGCCTTCCAGGTTACGCACCAAGCCTTCATGTTTGAGCGCAGCCATTAGAAATGCAGGGGTGTTGGTAGATTTGCCTTGATACAGTTTGATGAGCGGATAGGATGTAAGTGGAAAGGGCGCTTGTTCAAAAGCCGGTTGAATGGCACTAAGAGAAACCCATTCTGGACTGAATAAGCCGCCACCAGTATTCGCTACCACGCGGAACTGGATATCTTTGTCAGTGGTGCAACCGATATGATAGGTGAGGGTGGCTTTACCAGAGCTGGTAGGGCAGGATGCAACTTTGAGAATGCGCATAGAGGTGACTAGATTGCTGATTATTTCTGACATGGTGAATCTCCTTTGGGTTGATTGAATGTTGAAGCTTGTACTTCATATAAGATGGTTAAAAAGCCGCAATTTCTTTAAGCAGGCACGGCATACTTTGTACACATGGTTAACAGTTCATCATCTATGCCTGAAGCTTTTGGAATCAGTAAATCAACACCGAAGCCATCGTCTGAGAAAATGAACACGGCCTCATAAAAACCAGGGTGTTCAACTAACCATTCAAAGGAAGGCATAAACTCTGCATCCCCATATCGGCTATCGTTAAATAGGTCATGCATTAATTGGCAACCTGTCGTAGCTTCAATTTCAGCGATGCTATCGCCTGGCTGTACTAAGGCAAATTGACCATAGATACTCGAATCGTATGGTGCACCATCAGTGATTTTGCTGATCGTATCTAAGATGTGCTGCCGTAATTCGATTTGAGAAAACTGCTCAATGGTTTCAATGGCATTAAAAATAATCATGGGGGATCTCCTATTAAACTTGGACGTAAAAAAACCGCTGGGTAGCGGTGGATAGGTATTGCGTTGAAAATTACTTTGGGTGGCTTGTGTTGCGGTGATGCGAAGGGAAGGGGAAAAGGCGGCGAAGGTGGTGTTTTGAGTGACTGGCTATGTGGGGTATGGCTTGCGTAGGAAATTACAAAAGCGGTGAAAGCTGGCGATGGCGGTAAAGCCGGTGAAGGGGGTGGTTTAGTTGCAGATTTTTTCTATGGAATTTCTTGCCAGGCATCACTTCTACCGGCTTCACCACCTTTACCACCTTTTTTTGGCAGTTGGCTGGTGGGTGCGTTAAGAAGTGAAGAATAAATATAGTACGTAAAACAGTAGGACATAAAGCAGCAGCATCAGCACTAAACTAAAGATAATCCATAAGAGATAGACGATAATGGGCCAGATAAATCCCCATAGTAGATCCAATAGATAGCTTGCGTGATCGACTAGCCAGCCGTAGATAAACCCGATAATGCCGGGCTTGTTTTCTGATTCCTCAACTAGCCTTTGCATTCGGCGCTTAAACAACCTCGACTCAGCAACCGCATAATTCAGTTCCTGCGACATCTCTATCAACTTGCTGCTTTCTGCCGTACCGATATGATCTGTTGCCATCCATCTGGCGGTTTTCTCGGCACCCTTAAAACTTGCCTTGCCAGTAAACTTTAGAATGTCCCTTCCTGCAGATTTAAGATTATTGATAGCTTTGTTTTGCTTGCGATAAACCATAGCGCTCCTTTATTAAGTTGACGAAAAAAAGCCCGCAAGCGTGGTGTTATACGGGCGGGGAAAATCAAATATTATCAGTGGGATTTAACTGGGCGAAATGGGATGGCTACATAGGGGATCTAGTGATTATTAGTCACTGGTATGCTTGCAATCTTTTGATTAGTAGTCAGCGAGTTTGATTTTCTGCGAACGATATCAAGATTAGTTTTGAGCAGTGATGATGTAGTTAAATGAAAATTTAATTAAAATGAGGGGCTAATTTGCTCAGCAAAACCACCTCCAGAATTCTCTACGATGCGGATTTGAACTTGATTGTCTTTGGTACAACCAAGATGATAAGTTAGATTAGCTTTACCAGAGCAGGTGGGGCAAGATGCGATTTTAATAATGCGCATTGATAGTGTTGAATTGCTAGGTGTGGTAATGGTATTGCTAGTTGTTGATTCTTTCATGGCAAGTCTCCTTGGTTGATAAATTGATTATTGGTCCTTCATATAAGATGGGTGAAAAGGCGCAATTTAAAGACGTAAAAAAAGCCCGCCGACCAATTAAGGTGCAACGGGCAATGTACATTGATTACGCCACCAGCTTAAAGGCGCTAAAACTTTACGGCATGGCCACCGCATGGAGTGAATTGCAAGCGGAGAAACCCAAGCAGGCACATCGTCCAGAAGCTTGGATGGAGCGTTTACTGGCAGCGGAGCAAACCGATCGTAAACTCAAAAGCCTGCGCCATCTACTCAAGGCGGCACGATTTCCCATTCATCGGGATTTGCTAGGGATTGACTGGACCGAAACGCCGCTGTCACAGGTGGTCGTTGAACAGTTAGCCAGTGCAGCTTTTATGGAAACGGCGCATAACTTGATTCTGGTGGGCGGCACTGGCACGGGAAAATCGCATCTAGCCACAGCTATTGGCGTGGCCGCGACTCATCAAGGCAAACGTGTGCGTTTTTATAATGTGATGGATTTAGTCAATCAATTGGAACGTGAGAAGACGCAGGGTAAGGTCGGCAATCTGGCGAAACAGCTGTGCTTGGTGGATGCGGTCATTTTAGATGAGCTGGGTTATTTGCCGTTCCCAGCATCAGGTGGTGCCTTGCTGTTTCATCTTATCAGTCAGCTATATGAGAAGACTTCTTTGATCATCACCACGAACCTAACATTCGGCGAATGGGTGCAAGTATTTGGCGATGCGAAGATGACGACAGCGCTACTTGACCGCATTACACATCATTGTGACATCTTGGAAACGGGGAATGAATCTTACCGATTTAAGCACCGTAAAAGTCGCGCTCAATCGAGCGAAAAAGTGGAAAAAATTGGACGCTGATTGACACTGTTGCAGAGATAAAAGATCCAGAACGTCAGAAAGAAGCACGTATTATGCTTATAAATAGCATCCCTCTAGTTCGCATTCGTGATGGTGATGTTGATGTTTCAGGTAGTGTAAGTATCGATGGTGATGTAAGTATTAACGGTAGCGTCAGCATAGACCGCTGATGGAGCAGCGTAAAAATTACGCCTTAAGACGCTTACTATGCAGCATTTCATAAGTTCAAGCCATCGAAAATAAGCACCTTATTTTTACGTGTGGTGATTCGTTTGGAGTATCAAGAATGAGTCAAATTATGCTGAGTAGAGATGAAAAATATCAGATGGCAGCCACAACAAGTGAATAGGATTGCGCATTGAAGCCATTGACAAAATTCATCTTTTGTGCTAAATTACAAAATCGCCGATTTGATCTGATTGCAGGGCGATTCATAAATACTTGCTAAATCCGGAGGTGAACCCGTTTTTAGCTAATTGCTGAAACGGGTTTTTTGTTTTACACGACTAGCGGTCGTTAATCGCTGAGGGGATTTATTTCCAAACTTGCTAACCCTCGACATTTGTCAAAATTAGCTAAACAAGGAGAAGTACAATGAACAACATCCCTGTATTTTTCAGCGACAGTTTAGTGGCTGATGCCCAAAGTTTCTCCCCTAGCCCACGTAAACCAGCTTTAGTTGTTGCATCTTGGCAAACATTAGATATTCCTGTTGCGATAAATTCGCCAACACCCGCTTCTATAGAGGAGCTTTGCTTGGCACACGATTCTCTTTATGTCAGTGGCGTTCTGCAATGTGTAACTAACAATGGTTTCGGCAACAAACTGCCATCGGTAGCTGAATCATTGCCATTCACTAGCGGCGCATTTATTTCGGCATCCCGTGAAGCCATCAGTAATGGTGAAGTTGCAATAGCCCCTGTTTCTGGATTTCATCATGCTTGTTATAACCGTGGCGGCGGTTTTTGTACATTTAATGGGCTTGTTGTTGCAGCACAAGTACTCAAGAAAGAAGGCCTAGTAAAAAAGGTAGGTATTCTCGACTTTGACCAACACTACGGCAATGGTACGGTTGACATTATCGACAAACTTAATTTGCAGGAATGGTTACGACATTACACAGCCGCCTCCGAATACAGCCGTCCAAACCAGGCAGAAACATTTCTCAAAAGCATTCCAGATTTGGCGAGTCGTTTTGCTGACTGCGACCTAATTCTCTATCAGGCTGGCGCTGATCCACATATTGATGACCCATTAGGTGGCTGGTTGACCACAGATGAGTTAGCTGAACGTGACCGATTGGTCTTTGAATCTGCCAAGGCACTTGGGATTCCGATTGCATGGAATCTTGCTGGAGGTTATCAAGAGGAGTTACGGGCAGTATTAGATATACATGACAATACATTGCGTGCATGTTGGGGTGTATTTGGCCAACCTGTAAG
>JAKPIR010000399.1 GCA_029549705.1 Pseudomonadota bacterium
TTTAATCCAGCCTTTGGCCACTCCGGCACCATGCCAAGCTATGATGCGGCCAATCAACGTTACTTTGCCAAGCAAGGCCGTAGCGACAAAGTGTTTATTGTTGACCCCACAAAGCGCGAAAAGATTGGTGAAATCAAATTAGATTTAGCAAAAGCGGGTGCCGCGCATGATGACATCAGCGACTTATTCGCCGCCTACACGGGCATTCAAGGTGAGGAGTTACTGGTTCTCGATATTGACCACAAGGCAATCCTTGTTTTTAACATTGATGGTCAATATGTGGGCAGAAGCGAATTACCGAAAGAATTAAAATTACGTGCTAACAACCACTACACAGGGCTTGGTTACGCCAATCATTTATTTTTTGTTTTTCATGAACCAGAAGGTGAGTTTGGAACTTACTATGCATTTAAGGTGCAAAAATAAAATCACTTGGCTAAAAACCGCATAAAAAAACCGCCAAACGATGGCGGTTTTTTTGGCTAGCAATATGCGCGCGTATTATTTACCCAATACACCTGCAAGTTTTCCTGAAAGCAAGCCGAAAATTGCACCAATCACTGTTGAAACAATCACCAATAGTACTGGATTACTAAAGTCTGCCGCCGTCACATTAGCCGCTGTGCCTGCTGTAAGAGCCAAACCCGCAGTTGCTGCGTAACCATATACGTTGGCTGGAACAGTAGAGAGCAGATTAAACCCAGCCACTGCCACTAACGGGAATACGGTCACCGCAATAATCAGTGGTGCAGCCAAAGCACCTAAACCACCCAGCGTACCAGAACTGACTAAATACAACGCAACGCCAGCTAAAATAGCGCCAAAACTCATACCAGCAATTGTTTTTTGCAATGCAGCACCATCGCCACCTGTGTGGAAATAACAACCCCAAGCGATAAAACCAACCCAAACCAAGGCAACGCCAGCTAGTGGATTTAACGCTAAAAAGGCCCACACACCCCCCAAAACAGCAATACTTAATGCAAGTGCAGTTAATTTCGACATACTTTTCTCCTAAATTTAAAATTTTTAATGAATACTAAGATGATGCGAAGAACAGCGCGTATGCAGTGGTTTTGTTATGAAATCACCCTTTTGCATAGATAACGCTAGGGGAATACTGAATGATTTTGCGTGAAATGTAAACTTATGTAAGTCGCTTTCATTCACCCGTTCGGGTGAATGAAAGGGTAAAAACCTTCAAAAAAGCACTAATTTTGTGCGGTTTTCAATGTTGACTCTGAAGTTGGTTGTGTATTTTCACTGACTTTAATGGCACCAGCACCAAACTGAGGCGTGTAATGCCAGTGCTTACGCCACGCGCCTAACACTAAGTTAGGATATTGTGGACGACCCAGACTACCGTTATAGCGCCCCAACGCACGGTACAAATCGCCACGCTCGATATCCAGATAATGTCGAAGAATCGTGCAGCCGTAACGCAAGTTTGTGCGCAACTGAAACAAATTATGATCCTTGTCGCCAATACTTTTTACCCAGAATGGCATGATTTGCATGAAGCCTCGTGCGCCCACCGATGAAACGGCATACTTTTTAAAGCCACTTTCCACCTGTATTAAACCCAGCACCATTTGCGGGTCTAAGCCTGCGCGTGTGGCTTCATAATGCACCGTGCGCAATACGTCTTCACGGTACGCTGCATTGGGAATGCGTTTTTCTAGCCGTTTTGACATTTCATTTAGCCAAGCTTGACCTTCTTCTGGCGTCGCAAACACCAGTCTAGGCGCGGCTTTATCACTAATGCTACGCTGCATCATGGCTTTTACACTATTTGATAGCGGCTCTTCAATTTGCGAGCCCGCAAAAGTGCAACCTGATACCAGTAGCAAAAGTAATAATAAATGTTGAAACGCTTTATGCATGCTTAAATTAAACCAACCTTTTTTTATGACACTTTTTGTACAAAAGTGACGATTTCTGCTAATGCCACCGACTGTGCATCGGCACTCGTCCGCGCTTTATATTCCACTGTATTTTCGGCCAAGCCACGCTCGCCAATCACCACCCGGTGCGGGATTCCCATTAAATCGGCCTCGGCAAACATCACGCCAGGGCGCTCGCCACGGTCATCTAATAACACATCAATGCCTGCTGCCTGTAATTCATCATGCAATTTGTATGCCGCCTTTTGCACGAGTTCTGATTTATCAAAACCAATTGGGCAAATCACTACATTAAATGGTGCCATGCTGTTTGGAAAAATGATACCGCGCTCATCATTACCCTGCTCGATGGCGGCACCCACAATGCGCGACACACCAATGCCGTAGCAACCCATTTCCATCGGCTGCGTCTGACCGTTTTCATCCAGATAAGTGGCGCGCATCGCCTCAGAATATTTGGTACGCAACTGAAAAATATGCCCCACTTCAATGCCGCGGCAAAGCGATAACGTGCCTTTTCCATCTGGGCTGGCGTCACCTTCCACCACATTACGAATATCAGCAACTAGTGATGGTTCTGGCAAATCTCGGCCAAAATTCACACCACTTAAATGGTATTTTGGCTTATTGGCACCGCACACAAAATCGCTCATGCGCGCTACCGTTTTATCTGCAATCACCGTTACATTTGTGCCTACCGCCACAGGTCCAATAAAGCCTGGCGGACAATTCAAATTGGCGCGAATTTCTTCTTCAGTGGCAAAACGGAAATCTGACAGGCCAGCCAATTTACCCACTTTGACTTCATTCAAATTGTGGTCACCGCGCAAGAGTGCTAAATAAAATTGGTCATTGGCGATTAAGGCAATCGCCTTCACCGTGCGCGCAACACTGATATTGAGCAGTTTCGCCACATCTTCACAGGCAGTTTGTTTGGGTGTTTCTACTTCTTGTAAGGCTTCTGCTGGCGTAGCGCGCTTGCCCGTTGCCACGGCTTCTGCCAATTCAACGTTGGCCGCATAATCTGACTGCTCACAATACGCCAAGCCATCTTCGCCAGAATCTGCCAGCACATGAAACTCATGCGAACCATCACCACCAATGGCGCCTGTATCGGCCTTGACGGCGCGGAATTTCAAACCTAAACGCGTAAACACATTGCTGTAGGCCTGGTACATGGTTTGATACGTATTTTCCAGCGATTCAAAACTGGTATGAAACGAATACGCATCTTTCATCATAAATTCACGCGCACGCATCACCCCAAAGCGCGGGCGAATTTCATCACGAAATTTCGTCTGAATCTGATAAAAATTGAGCGGCAACTGTTTATAACTGCGAATTTCAGAACGCGCAATATCGGTAATCACCTCTTCGTGCGTGGGGCCAAAGCAGAATTCGCGTTCATGGCGGTCGGTGATTTTTAACATTTGCGGGCCAAACACTGCCCAGCGACCCGTTTCTTCCCAAAGTTCTTTCGGTTGCACGGCCGGCATCAATAGCTCTAATGCGCCAGCTTTATTCATTTCATCGCGCACTATCGTCTCCACCTTGCGCAAAACGCGCAGGCCAAGCGGCATCCAAGTATAGAGCCCAGCGCCTAAGCGCTTGATGAGTCCTGCCCGCACCATGAGTTTATGGCTTAATAACTCAGCATCGGCTGGGGCTTCTTTTTGGGTGTTAAAGAAAAATTGTGAGGCGCGCATGGGAATTCAAATCAATATCAATGAAAAATGCGAATTTTACAGAGAATTAAGCACTTAGTCAGCAAACTTGCTTGATTGCCTGAAAGTACAAAATTTAAATGACTTCAATGCGTCAAAAAATGACAACTTACGTAAGCCAGCATTACGATAAAAATAAGTTAATTTTGTCCGAGAAAAAAATAATGCTCTGGAAGCCTTTATATATAAGGCTTCCAGAGCATAGAAAAGAGATGCGTGTAAAAAAGCGGTTAAAAATGCTTTTTTTGGTCGATATTTTAAATGTATTTCAGCTTGCTGATTATCATCAGATAATGACTGGCTTATTGGGCAGTTCATTTTTATTTTCACCAATCAACGCAGAATGCTGCGCTAAAATAGCACCAATTTTTTCAATGCCAAGCAACACGCCAGCTTCAAATTCGCCACGGCGGAACATCGCCTCCATGGTCTGGCAAATATTTTCCCAGCCTTCGTTACCCACATGGCGGTGAATGCCGCGGTCTGCAACGATTTCCACATCGCGGTCCGCCAGCAATAAATAAATCAGCACGCCGTTGTTCAACTCGGTATCCCAAATATTTAATTGACCAAACAGCTCAAGCGCGCGTTTTTTGGGTGTTTTTTTATTGAGAATTTCAAAGGGGTGCAAGCCGGCTTCCACCACAAAACGGATTTCACCCGCGTGGTTTTTTTCGCTAGCTGCAATCGCCTGCTCGATATGGCGCAATGCGGTCTCAGGAAAATGGCGCTTCACTTGCCACGGGTTGCTCACCAAGTGATTGAAAAATCGAATAATCGGATGCCGTCTTTTCATCTATCACGTCCCATCAATCACCAATCGCCGGAGGCTCCGCCACCACCAAAACCACCGCCTCCGCCGCCCCAGCTACTGCCGCCACCAAAGCCACCGCCGCCTAGGCCACCGCTATACCAATCATTATTTGAGCGACGACTTCGGCTAGAACCTACGCTTGCACCACCACCGGAATAGCCAGTGGGTGAAGAAAAAAACATCGTAATTAAAAATGCTGCAATTCCAGTAAATATCCCCAAAGGCCAGATGGAAAGCAGTCCTGTTGCACCACCCACAATGCCTGCCGTGGCGGTTGACCCAAAAAATCGGCCCAACAGTTTGGTGAAGAAATTACCTAAAAAGAGAATGCCAACGAGATAAAATATCCAGTATTCGCCAAAATGAAAATTATTGATTAATGCATCTTTTGTAACTGGGGGCGCAAGATTTTCTCCTTGCACCAAGGCAATCAGCTGATCAACCCCGGCGTCAATGCCACCGTAAAAATCGCCTTGTTTGAATTTTGGCGAAATAATATCTGAAACAATGCGCTTGGCGTACACATCAGGAATAGCGCCTTCTAACCCGTAGCCCACTTCAATCCGCAGTTTTCGGTCATTTTTGGCCACCAGCAGCAATACGCCGTCGTCTTGTTTTTCGCGGCCAAGTTTCCATTCGCTTGCCACACGGATGGCATATTGTTCAATGGTTTCGGGTTGTGTGGTGGGGACAATCAATACGCCAATTTGACTGCCTTTTTCAGCTTCAAGAGCAGTAAGTTTGGCTTCTAGCGCGCTTTGTTCTGATGAACTTAAGGTTTGCGTTAAATCGGTGACATGCGCCTTTAGCGCTGGAATGCCGTTATGTACCAAAGCGGCAATGTCTGCCGCCTTAGCTTCTGCCGAACTTTCAGGCTCTGCACGCACCAGGCCTGATACCAACAACAGCATCAAGCAAACTAGGCGCAGGCCTAAATTGACACGCGTTTTAAACTGAATCAACACGAGGAGTTGAAATCAAATCGGCTTATTTTTTATCGCTAAAATCCACCGTTGGCGCCGTTGAAATGGCTTTTTCATTTTCAACCGTAAAACTTGGTTTGGTTTGATACCCAAATACCATGGCCGTTAAATTTTGTGGGAAAGAACGCACCGCTACGTTGTATTCTTTAATGGTTTCGATATAACGATTCCGCGCAACGGTGATGCGGTTTTCCGTGCCTTCAAGCTGTGCCTGTAGGTCTCTGAAACTTTGGTCGGCTTTTAAGTTGGGGTAATTTTCTGCCACCACCATTAACCGTGACAACGCACTGCTGAGTTCCCCCTGTGCCGCTTGAAACTTGGCAAATGCATCAGGGTTGTTCAACACTTCAGGCGTAATTTGCATACTGCCCACCTTGGCACGCGCTTCTGTCACCTGTGTGAGCACGTCTTTTTCATGTTCAGCATAGCCTTTGACCACATTGACCAAATTTGGCACCAAATCCGCACGACGCTGATATTGGTTCAACACTTCCGACCATGCCGCTTTTGAGGTTTCATCTAAACTCTGGAACGCGTTATAACCGCAACCCGTTAAATTCAACACCAGCAACACCGCGCATAATTTTAAGAATATTTTTTGCATGTTCATTCCTTTTTAAGACAAAAGATAAAAACCAATCAGGATGATACTCAATTTGTAACTGCACTAAAAGCCAGCGATGCAACGCCATATGAATATTAGCGTTTTTTTACGCCATCAAATACATGTTTTTCATTTAAAAAACTGCCGAGCAAAAAACACTGCCCTGCGAGCCTTGTAAATAAAGGCTTACAGGCCTGCTCAAAAGGTTTGATCTTAAAGCCCCATGTGTAGTGTGCATTATATGAGCCATATTGGTGCTGAATTTGCACATTTCAATTGTTTACAATTACGTTTAGTATCAAATCTTGCTGAATTGCTGCGCATGCATGGCAAGACAAATATCTTCCCAAGTGCGGGCTTTGTCTTGCGGTTGTTGCAGTAGATGTTGCAAATTAAACGTGGCGACTAACTGCGCTGTCTGAAACAGATGCAACTGCCCGCGCAAGCTTGTGAGGGGCGCTGTAGATTGCAAAAGCGTTTGTGCCACCGCCTCGCCCATCGCAATCACACACTGTGTATTGTTGGCTTTCACTAAATCCATTGTGTTATCCGCTTGTACTGCAGGTTGGCTTTTAATGCGCATGGCGCGTAACATATTGTTGAACAGGGTGGTCTCATCTGCACTCAGCGCGTGGTTTTCTAACACAAATAACCATCGCCCATCATTACTGGCTACATGGCGGAACAGTTGAGTAGCGATTTTTGTCGGTTTATTTTCTGCAACTGTTTGCTCCATGCCAATTGTGTCTGGTGCGGCAGTCGCCACCTCAGGTAATGGCTTACGTAACTGCCACACAGGCAACAATTCAAGCTCGCGCAAGACATCTTCACGGGACAGCGCATTCATAATGTAACCCTCATATTGCCAGACCCATTAAAATAGCATCCTCGCGGCCCGATTTGAATTGTTTGGGGTCGGCCGGATAATAGCCACGGCGGATGGCCATTTCGTTAAAACCGACGCTTTCATATAATGCGATGGCAGAAACGTTGCTGGGCCGCACCTCTAAAAACATTGTGGCGGCCTTATATTTTTTTGCCACAGCAATCATGTGCGCCAGCAGATAACGCCCCAGTCCTTTTTGTTGGTGGCTTTTTGCCACGCTCAAATTCAGCAAATGCGCTTCATCCAACACCATCATCAGCAAGGCGTAACCGACAATTTTTTCCTGCGCTTGCATCACCCAGGCGCTGTAGCCAGAATTCAGTGAGTCGCTAAAATTTCCGCGCGACCATGGGTACGGGTAAATTTGCGGCTCGATTTGCATAATTGCATCTAAGTCATCTTGCTGCATGGGACGCAATGTCACGTTTGGCTGCGGCTTGCCTTGCAACATGGCGCTCATAGTTTTAAACCCTGTTCGCGCTCCACGGTTTTTAAGGCCACGCGATTACGAATATAAATAGGCATAGCCTCAGCCGCCGATTTGGCATGACCGCTGGCAATAATGGGTGTTGCTAAAGCCAAAATTGCACTGGCAGTCGGCAAGACTTCAGGCTGCACTCCTTGCAATTGCGTAGCGTAGACCAAACTTAATTGTTCAGTATACGCCTGCCAGCCACTGCCAGCGCCTACCCAGCCTTCTCCTGAAACAGATGGCACCTCGGCAGGTTTATAAAGGCCGGGCGCCAATATCGTTTGCCAGGTATTTTGCGTTTTTTCATAAGCCGCATGATAAACTTCGCCCATGCGCGCATCCAAACAGGCAATCACTTTACTCGCCCCGCTTGACTCGGCCAACGCTAATAACGTGCAAATATCCACCACGGGCAAGTTTGCGCCAAAGCCCAGCCCCTGCGCTATGCCGGCCGCAATACGCACCCCAGTAAAGGAGCCAGGACCCGCACCAAAAGCAATGCCCTGTAAATCACTCAGCGAGAGTTTAGCCTCACCCAATAAGGCCTGAATTTGCGGCAAAATAATTTGCGAATGCGTTTGCCCGGCGTTGATGTCAAAAGCATACACTTCGTCACCCTTTTGTAGGGCGAGCGAACAATATTCAGTTGAGGTGTCGAAGGCGAGTAGATTCATATTACGTAGCAATTTCTAAATTCGTCATTCCAGCGCAGGCTGGAATCCAGTTAAGGTAAA
>JAKPIR010000259.1 GCA_029549705.1 Pseudomonadota bacterium
GCACCACATCGCCAACATTCAGTTGGTCAGATTTGGCAAATGTGATAGCGGGCAGGTGTTCAGCTTCAATTTTAATCAGTGCCAAATCGGTGTCGGGGTCTGTGCCCACCACTTTGGCAGATAATTTGCGACCGTCAGAAAGGGCTACTTCAATTTCATCGGCTGTGGCGACCACATGATTGTTGGTGAGAATTAAACCTTGCTCAGTCACAATCACACCTGAGCCTAAGCTGTTTTCAGGCTGTGTTGTGTTGTCCTCCTCATCGAGCTGGTCACCAAAAAAATGGCGAAAAAGCGGGTCATCTAAAAATTTCTGATGCGGATTTGCTGTTACCGTTTTACTGGTAAAGATATTCACAACAGCGGGTGCTGCTTTTTGTACGGCGTCGCGATAAGAGCCGGCGGCGGTTGGGTGTGGTTGCGGTTCAACTTGTTTGACGACAACTTCATTCTTTTTTAATGCAGAAGCGTCAAACAGATTCACCAGTAATTCAGGAAAAAACATTCGCAGTACAAACGCCAACCCCAAACAAACCGTGACAGTTTGTGCAAAGGTGAGCCATAATTTCTTAGAGAGAGAATTATTCATTGATTTAATAGTCTGTTGATTCAATTGTTTTCAGTTTCGCTTGCACGTAATATGAAGCAGCACGCGCTGAAAATCAATATGGCAGCCTTAAAAAAGGTAGTAAAAAATGGTAAAGGTGACTGAGTTAACGCATTATACCCAACAACTCTTGCAGGTAGAGCGTTTTAAAGACTATTGCCCTAACGGCTTGCAAGTTGAAGGCAGGGCTGAGGTACGCAAAATTGTGTCTGGTGTAACGGCAAGCATGGCTTTACTGCAGGCCGCACACCTTGCCCAAGCTGATTTGATACTGGTGCATCACGGATATTTTTGGCGTGGTGAGGACCCTCGCGTGGTGGGCATCAAGCGCAATCGGCTGGCTTTTATGCTACAACACAATCTTAATTTGCTCGCCTATCATTTGCCGTTAGATGCGCACCCGAAATTAGGCAATAACGCTCAGCTAGGGCAAGTGCTAGGGCTTATACACGAGGGTTTTGCCGGTGAAACGAATATGATAGCCTATGGTACGTTGCCAAGTCCAATCACATTGCAGGCATTCGCTCTCGATATTGAAAGTCGTCTACAGCGTATACCATTAGTGGTTGGCGACCAGCAAAAGAAAGTGCAAAAGATTGCATGGTGTACTGGCGCAGCGCAAGGGTATATGGAAGAAGCGATAGCCTTGGGCGTGGATGTATTTATCAGTGGCGAAATTTCTGAACAAACCCACCATCAGGCGATAGAAACAGGCGTGTCTTACATATCTGCAGGGCATCATGTAACAGAACGCTACGGCGTTCAAGCGCTTGGGCAGCATCTTGCTGAAAAGTTTGGCATTGCACACGAATTTATTGATATCAACAATCCAGTTTAATTGTTTTATATCAATCACTTATTAAATATAACTTTAAATATGTATTTGAAAAATGTATAATGCGCGAAGTTTTAATTAAGTAAGAAAATTGCAGTCAACCTTTTTAGTTTTAAAAATCTCTTAAACACCGTTAAGTTAGCCTCAAAAGGGCGGAATTGGGAATCTAATGTCAGCCAACCAAATTGACAAAAACCAAAAACAAGATGTAAGTAACCACAGTGCCGTCGATCAAGAAAAAAGAAAATTTTTGATTGCCACTTCTGCCGTAGGGGCGGTTGGCGCTGCCGCAGCAGCGGTGCCGTTTGTGGCAAGCATGACACCAAGCGAGCGTGCCAAAGCTGCGGGTGCGCCTGTGGAAGTGGATGTGAGCAAAATTTTACCTGGTGATATGCTTGTTTCAGAGTATCGAGGTCAGCCGCTTTGGGTGATTCACCGTACCGATGAGCAAATTGCCAAACTCAGCAATCATGACGCGCAACTAACTGACCCCAATTTAGAGGTGCCTCAGCAGCCCGAATACTGTAAAAATAAAGAGCGTGCAATTAAGGCAAAATATGCGGTGATGCTGGGTACTTGCACCCACTTGGGCTGCTCGCCAGCACAGAATTTTGCAATTACCGCTGATTGGGATGGTGGTTTTATTTGTGCGTGCCACGGGTCAAAATTCGATTTGGCTGGCCGCGTGTTCAAAGGCTCACCGGCACCTACCAATTTAGTAATCCCTAAACACCAATATCTCACTGAAACAACATTGTTGGTGGGTGAAGATAAGGAGTCTGCATAATGAGTTTGTTCACTAAAAAAGCGGATGAGTTATTAAATTGGGTAGATGCGCGCTTTCCGCTGACCAGCAATATTAAAGCCCACTTGACTGAGTATTACGCACCAAAAAACTTTAACTTCTGGTACTTTTTTGGTTCATTGGCGCTACTGGTGCTGGTGCTGCAAATTGTCACCGGTATCTTTTTAACGATGCACTACAAGCCAGAAGCGCTCATGGCGTTTGCTTCAGTGGAATACATTATGCGTGATGTGCCGTGGGGTTGGCTCATTCGTTATATGCACTCAACGGGCGCATCATTATTCTTCGTGGTCATTTACCTGCATATGTTCCGTGGTTTGTTATATGGGTCATACCGCAATCCCCGTGAGTTGATTTGGCTGTTTGGTGTGGGAATTTTCTTGGCGTTGATGGGCGAAGCATTTTTTGGCTATCTATTGCCGTGGGGTCAAATGTCATATTGGGGCGCGCAAGTGATTACCAGTTTGTTTGGCACTGTGCCGTTTATTGGCCCTGATATCGCCGAGTGGCTACGTGGCGACTATCTCACCTCAGATGCAACGTTAAATCGCTTTTTTGCATTCCACGTGATTGCATTGCCATTGGTGATTCTAGGTTTGGTCGCGGCACATATTCTTGCTTTGCATGAGGTTGGCTCCAACAACCCTGATGGCGTGGAAATTAAAAAACTGAAAGACAAAAAAACGGGTATTCCGCTCGATGGCATTCCATTTCATCCCTATTACACCGTGAAAGATATGGTGGGCGTGGTGGTGTTTTTGATTGTTTTTGCGGTGATTATTTTCTTTGCCCCAGAAGTGGGTGGATATTTCTTGGAGGCAAACAACTTTGTGCCGGCTGATCCGCTGGTGACGCCCGCGCACATTGCGCCCACATGGTATTTCACCCCCTATTATTCAATTTTACGTGCAGTGCCGCCGATTGGTATTTCGCAATTTCCGGGCGTTGCAGCGATGGGTCTGGCGGTGTTGGCATTTGCCTTCTTGCCATGGCTAGATAGAAGTTCTGTTAAATCCATTCGCTATAAAGGAAATTTATACAAGGGCTGGTTGGCTGCATTTGTGGTGAGCTTTCTTGTACTTGGTTATCTCGGTACCGTGCCCGCAAACGTTTGGGGCCAGTTTGGTGATTGGCTAGGCAAGGCAGATATCGCCACCGTAGTAGCACGTGTTTTCACTGTGATCTATTTTGCGTTTTTTATCTTAATGCCTTGGTACACTAAAAAAGATAAAACCAAACCAGTGCCAGAAAGGGTGACGGGGTAATATGATGAAAATACAAATGATTAAAAAGGCGGTTTTCGTATTGGTAATGTTACCAACGCTTGCATTTGCAAACGTGGAAGTGCATTTAGATAAGGCGCCCATCGACCCATCAGACCAGGCATCATTACAGCGTGGGGCGCGTACATTTATCAACAACTGCTTAAATTGCCACAGTGCGAGTTACATGCGTTACAACCGTTTGCAAGATATCGGGCTGACAGAAAAGCAAATCAAAGAAAACTTGCTGTTCACTGCTGAAAAAGTGGGTGATCCCATGACCACAGCAATGAATAAAAAAGACGCAAAAAAATGGTTTGGCGTAGCGCCGCCTGATTTGTCCGTTGAAGTGCGTGCCCGTGGTGCCGATTGGGTGTATACCTATATGCGCAGTTTCTACCGCGATGAAACACGTCCTTCAGGATGGAACAACTTGGTGTTTGATAAAGTTGCCATGCCGCATGTGTTATACGAGCTGCAAGGTGAGCAGGCACTTAATCATGAAACGCACACGTTAACACTCACAAAGTCAGGCAAATTATCTGTTGAGGAGTACGACGCCTTGGTGGGTGATTTGACAAACTTTATGGCCTATATGGCTGAGCCAGCAAAGCAGCAGCGTAATCGCCTAGGTTGGTTTGTACTGCTATTTTTAGGCGTATTGTTAGTACTTACTTACAAACTCAAGAAAGCTTACTGGAAGGATATACACTAGCATGATGACTTTATACTCGGGGACAACCGATCCCTACAGCCACCGTTGCCGCATAGTTTTATATGAAAAAGGCATGGACTTTCAAGTCATCGATGTCGACTTGGCAAACAAACCGGAAGATTTGGCTATCATTAATCCTTACAATCAAGTGCCAGTGCTGGTTGAGCGCGATTTGGTGTTGTCTGAAGCCAATATTATCAATGAATATATTGATGAGCGCTTTCCACATCCACAGTTGATGCCGCCCGACCCAGTCATGCGCGCGCGCGCCAGATTATTTTTGTACAACTTTGAAAAAGAGTTGTTCGATCATATCAAGGACATTGAGTCTGACAACGAAGAGCGTGCAAATAAGGCACGTAAGACGATTGCCGATAATTTAACGCAACTTGTGCCGATTTTTTCTAAGCAAAACTATTTACTAGGGGATGACTACTCAATGCTTGACGTAGCAATTACGCCGTTACTGTGGCGCTTGTCGCATTATGGAATTGAGTTGCAAAATCAGGCAGCGCCAATATTGAAATATGCTGAGCGCTTGTTCTCCCGTCCTCTTTATGCAGATGCGATGACGCCTTCAGAAAAGGTGATGCGTAAGTAATAAGCGTAAGTAATAAGCGTAAGTAATAAATAGTGAATTAAAAGGCCATGTTTTCGAACTAACCTTTTTCGATGCCCTGTGAGCCTTGTAAATAAAGGCGCTCAGGGCATTAATTTTTTCTCGGCAGATTGCAAATGTAATAAAGACTGATTTTTGACCTCACAAAACAGTAAAACAACGCATTTAAAGGACGGTGAATCAATGACAGCTTTCACATCAACAAAACCTTACATGATTCGCGCTATTCACGAATGGTGCATTGATAACGGCTGCACGCCGCACCTCTTGGTGGCTGTGAATAGTCAAACGCGTGTCCCGCTCGCTTACGTGAAAGCGGGTGAAATTGTGCTGAATTTAAATTATTCAGCAACAAAAGATTTGCATATTGCCAATGATGCCATTACTTTCTCTGCACGGTTTGGTGGTGTTTCGCAAAACTTATTTGTACCGATGAGTGCTGTGCGTGGAATTTTTGCACGAGAAAACGGCCAAGGCATGTTTTTTGAAGTGGAACCCGATTTGCCACCAAATTTAGACGTAAATAATGAAGAAAAAGCCACTTCAACTAAAAAACCTACCTTAACTATCGTAAAGTAGCTTAACTTTTTTAAAAATATCAGTATAATACGCAACTCAAATTAAACGCCGGATTAGCTCAGTTGGTAGAGCAGCGCACTTGTAATGCGAAGGTCGTCAGTTCGATTCCGACATCCGGCACCAAATTCTCGTACGTATACCCTTTTATACATTTGACAGCCAGTCAAATTTTCAGCATAATCGCGGGTTCGGTTTGGAGGGGTGGCCGAGTGGTTAAAGGCGACGGACTGTAAATCCGTTCTCTCAGAGTACGAAGGTTCGAATCCTTCCCCCTCCACCAAAGTATTTAATAGAAGATTGCCCAAGTTTACTTGGTGTTGAAATAGTAGTATGAGCCTAATGGCGTTGTGGTTGTTAAGATGGATACGCGGGTGTAGCTCAGTTGGTAGAGCTTCAGTTTTCCAAACTGAATGTCGCGAGTTCGAGCCTCGTCGCCCGCTCCAAGCATGAGTTTGCAGGGCTGATAATTGCAAGACGCTTAATTGATGCAAAACGCCCATGTGGCTCAGTGGTAGAGCACTCCCTTGGTAAGGGAGAGGTCGCGGGTCCGATTCCCGCCATGGGCACCATGACTTGTTGGAGTTTGTAGTTAAAAGTAGTGATAGGTTAAATTGTGTACAAGTTTTATTAATTTTAATAAAACTTACGGTTAATAAAATATTGTAAAGGAATCAGCAATGGCAAAAGGTAAATTTGAACGGACCAAACCGCACGTCAACGTAGGCACGATTGGCCACGTGGATCATGGTAAGACGACATTAACGGCAGCGATTACCACGGTATTGACCAAAAAATTTGGTGGGGAAGCAAAAGCCTACGACCAAATTGACGCGGCACCGGAAGAAAAAGCGCGTGGCATTACCATCAACACCGCCCACGTAGAATACGAAACAGCTGGTCGCCACTACGCCCACGTAGACTGTCCAGGCCATGCTGACTACGTCAAAAACATGATTACCGGCGCAGCCCAAATGGACGGCGCAATCTTAGTGGTTTCAGCTGCGGACGGCCCAATGCCACAAACCCGTGAGCACATTCTATTAGCCCGTCAAGTAGGCGTACCCTACATCATCGTGTTCTTGAACAAAGCCGACATGGTCGACGACAAAGAACTACTAGAGCTCGTGGAAATGGAAGTGCGTGAACTGCTCTCCAAATACGACTTCCCAGGTGATGACACCCCAATCATCACAGGTTCAGCCAAACTTGCCCTAGAAGGCGACCAATCAGAATACGGCGAACCAGCCATCTTCAAACTCGCAGAAGCCTTAGACAGCTACATCCCAATGCCAGAG
This sequence comes from Pseudomonadota bacterium, assembly GCA_029549705.1. Classification (GTDB taxonomy): domain Bacteria; phylum Pseudomonadota; class Gammaproteobacteria; order Burkholderiales; family Methylophilaceae; genus Methylotenera. Next base: position 6,718 of record JAKPIR010000259.1, read on the forward strand.
CGTGCCATTGACGGCACATTCCTCATGCCAGTGGAAGACGTATTCTCAATCTCAGGCCGTGGTACTGTAGTAACAGGCCGTATCGAACGCGGCATCGTAAAAGTTGGCGACGAAATTGAAATCGTTGGCATCAAAGACACCCTCAAAACCACCTGTACTGGTGTTGAAATGTTCCGCAAACTGCTCGACCAAGGTCAAGCGGGCGACAACGTAGGCGTATTGCTACGTGGTACCAAACGTGAAGAAGTGGAACGCGGTCAAGTATTGGCTAAAGCCGGTTCAATCAAACCGCACACAAAATTCACAGCCGAAATCTACGTATTAGGTAAAGATGAAGGTGGTCGTCATACCCCATTCTTCCAAGGCTACCGCCCACAATTCTACTTCCGTACCACAGACGTGACTGGCGCAGTAGAATTACCAGCAGGTACTGAGATGGTGATGCCAGGTGACAACGTATCTATCACAGTCACACTGATTGCACCGATTGCGATGGAAGATGGCTTACGCTTCGCTATTCGTGAAGGTGGCCGTACCGTTGGTGCTGGCGTGGTCGCTAAAATCATCGAGTAATTA